>DATIOH010000204.1:0-18606 GCA_035473375.1 Nocardioidaceae bacterium
CCGATCTCCGAGCGAGTGCGGCTCGACGAGTGGGGATATCCGATGGTGACGAGCAGGTCAGTGCCCCCCGAGCTGCTCGAGCACGCTCAACGCGCTGTCGCTGCGTGTCCCGCCCTCGCGCTGCGCCTCGAGCACACCGTCTAGACCGACCAGCCCTCGAGCCGAGCGCCTACTGGATGTCGAGGTGCTTCGCAGCGAACACGGCGGCCTGCGTGCGGCGCTCGAGCCCGAGCTTCGCGAGCAGGCTCGACACATAATTCTTCACGGTCTTCTCGGCGAGGAACATCGCCTCGCCGATCTGGCGGTTGGTCATGCCCTCACCGATGTGCTCGAGGATCTTGCGCTCCTGCGAGGTGAGCGGCGCCAGTGCCTTGTCTTCCTCGGGCCCTTTCCGAAGTCGCTCGAGAACCTGCGCAGTGACGGCGGGGTCGAGCGCCGACTGCCCGGCAGCGACGCGACGGATCGTGTCGACGAGGTCGTTGCCGCGCACCTGCTTGAGCACGTACCCGGCTGCTCCGGCCATGATCGCCGAGAACAACGCCTCGTCGTCGTCGTAGGACGTCAGGATCAACGCCGCGATATCAGGGTCCTGCGAACGGATGTCGCGGCAGACGTCGATTCCAGACCCGTCGGGAAGGCGTCCGTCGAGGACGGCGACGTGCGGCCGCAGGGCTGGAATGCGGCGCGTCGCCTCCTGGGCCAGGCCAGACTCGCCCACAACTTCGATGTCGTCTTCGGCCTCGAGCAGCTCACGGAGACCGCGCCGGACCACCTCGTGGTCGTCGAGCAGATAGACGCGAATCTTCTCGGGAGCACCCACTGGGCGATCGTCACTCATGCCTCAAGGCTAGTGCGGCCAAAGTCGGACGAGACGGGCCAGGTGACGCGACCGACCGGGACTTTGGTCCTCTCGCCGAGTCGCCCGCAGCGACGTCACCCGACTGGGACGCTCCACACGACGGTGGTTCCCTGTCCAGGCGCCGACGTCACCACGCAGCTTCCCCCCAACGTCTCGGCGCGATAGCGCATGTTGGCGATTCCACTGTCGCGGTCGCGCGACTCGGGCTCGAATCCGCTGCCGTCGTCGGCAATCTCGAGCACAAGGCGGCCGTCGGCGACGCTCAGGGACACGATCAACTCCTCGGGGCGCGCGTGGCGAGCGGCGTTCGAAACCGCCTCGGTCGTCACCGCCACGATGTGGGCCTGCGCGGCAGCCGGAATTGCACTGTCGACTGGGCCCGAGGTGCGCAGAGCCGGACGGAAGCCGAGGGCGTCCTCGGCTGCGCCCAACACCTGGTCGAGCTCCTTGCGCAGACTGGCGGCGTCGGTCGGCGAAGCGAGGGAGAAGATCGAGCGGCGGACGTCCTTGATCGTCGCGTCGATCTCGTCGATGGCGTCGCTGAGCCGGTCGGCTGCCTCGGGTCGCTCGGTGAGGCGGACCGTGTTCTGCAGCCCGAGTCCGATCGCGAACAGCCGTTGGATGACGAGGTCGTGCAAGTCGCGCGCGATCCGATCACGGTCCTCGAACACCGCCAGCAGAGCCTGGTCCTCGCGAGCCTTGGTGACCTGCAACGCGAGCGCCGCCTGCTCGGCGAAGGCAGCCGGAAGCTCGGGGTGAATAGCCGCGAAGTCGTCCGCACGCTCCTTGTCCCAGACGACAGAGAGGACCCCGTCGACACCTGCCGCCGATCGAAGGGGGAACATCGCGATCGGTCCGGGCGTCGGCCAGTCCAACGGATACGTGAAATCGACCTCACGGTCGTCGGCTGCGAGGGACGCGTCCTCGACGATCAGCATGTCCCCGCTGGTGACGACGGATCCGGCGAGCGTCCCGTCGATGGCAACAGACTCGCCGACGACGCTCGACGATCCCCCGGAGACCACTTGAATCACCAGCCGGTCGTCCGCCTCGCGAAGCAGCACGCAGGCGAGATCGGCCGCCGGCACCGACCGCGCCCGATCGGCGATCAGTTGAAGTGCGTCCGAGCGTCGCACAGGCCCGAGCAGGGCGGCCGTGATCTCAGCGGCGGCGGCTAGCCACGCCTCACGCCGTGCGGTCTCTGCGTAGAGACGCGCGTTCTCGATGACGACCCCGGCAGCCGCGGCCAGCGCGACGACGATCTCCTCATCGTCCTGAGAGAAGTCTGCTCCCCCGGCCTTCTCGGTGAGGTAAAGGTTGCCGAATACCTTGTCGCGGATGCGGATCGGGACACCGAGAAAGGAGGTCATCGGCGGGTGATTGGGCGGAAACCCATACGAGTCGGCGTGCTCGTGGAGGTCGTGAAGCCGAAGCGGTTCGGGGTGGTCGATGAGGTGTCCGAGCAGACCCTTGCCGCGTGGCAACGCGCCAATACGCGCGCGTTCGTCGTCGGTCAGCCCAACCGTGATGAACGACTGCAGGCGACGATCACTCCCCGATCCGAGGACTCCGAGCGCGACATAACGCGCGTCGACGAGTCGACTGGCCGCGCCGACGATTTGCTCGAGCACTCGCTCGAGGGTGAGGTCGCCGGCGATGGCCACGACGGCGTCGAGCAGACCTCGCAGCCGCTCCTGCGTGTCGACGACGTCGTTGACCCGCCCGAGCAACTCCTGCAGCAGTTCGTCGAGGCGGGCCCGGCCGAGGGGCGACAACGCCGAGGACGGGCCTTCGGGTTCCTGGCTCAACGCAGATCTCCTCAATCACGCCATTCGGTGCGATTGGCCCTTGCGGGGACAGGCTACTCCCGGCGAGATGACGAGCGTTGAACATGACAAGTCACGTGTCAGCCGAATGCCGGGTCCTGCGTGGTCGTCGACACGATGTCTCCCAGTGGTCGGCGAGGCGTCGCAGGAAGCGGGTCAGCCGTCGACGGCCAGCCGACGGTCAAGAGCACCTGTGGCGTGAGCGAGCCCTTGAGGAGCTTGTCCTCGATAACTGATCGGGTCGAGTTCATCTCGAGCACCTGGCTGTCGATGGCGGTCGCGAGTCCGAGGCGAGTCGCCTCGAGCAGGACGGCGCTCATCGCCTCGCCCGCACGCAGCCGCGCAAGCGGGTCGTCCGACGAGGTTGCAATGAGTAGTGCAAACGGGAGCGAGTCGTCTGCGCCGTGGCCGACGAGCGGTAGATCGCCGGGCGCGAACCGGTTGACCCGCGTCGTCTCGGACTCGTCGATCGGCACCCGGTTGACGGACGGGATTCCGTCACGTCGCGACTCTTGGCGATGGGTCCACTCGTACATCTCGGCCCGATACGAGGGAAGGGCGCGGCGACGCGCGGCTCGGACCGCCAGCGCATTCCAGACAGACAGCTCACTGGCGTCGAGGGCACGCCCGATCGCGCCGTGCTCGGCTGCGACGGAGACGAGTTGCTGTCTGTGCTCGACCGGAACGGGCCAGGAACTCATCGGCCGACGGTCGGACCGACGGTCGGCGATGGCGCGCGCCAATTCTCGGATCGCCTTCGTCGGTGTCTGCGGTGCGAACTCGATGGACGCGAGCCTCGTCGGCTCAGCGGGATCGGGGAAGCGGTGAGCCTCCGCACGCCATCCCTCTGCCCCGACCGCGACGGCGAGGTGGTGAAGCGTCGCACCGCAGCTCAGCATGAGCAGCCGGGTGTCCTTGTCGGCTGCCTCGAGCCGCCGGGTCGGGTCCGCGTACAACTCGAGCGATCGAGACGTCACCCGCCACCGCCACGGTTGAGTGTTGTGCACAGAGGGTGCGCGGGAGGCAAGGGTGATGGCAGCGGCAAGCTGCGTCGCGCTGGGCTGTGAGTCGTTCACTCGGGGGCCTCCGATCTGTCGCGTGCCCAGAGTGCTGGCAGCGTGGTCCCATCAATCGTCGAGCGACTGCGCCCGAACGATCAGGGCACGAGTTCCCGGCCCCGTGGGACTTTCGTACCTTCTGCGCGAGGTCCCATCGCGCAACCCTCGACCAGTGGACCAGCGACCTGATATCTACACGGCCGACGTCTTGATGGCCGACGGCGCGATCGCACAGATCAGAGAGCGGCAAGACTCGGACCGCGACGACCTCATCGCTCTCCACCGCGACGCGACAGAGGAGAACTTCTACCGCCGGTTCTTCAGCTTGAACCGCAAGGCTGTCGACGAGTTCGTCGATCACATCTCCCGACCCGACCGCCAGGGCCTCGACCTCGTGGCTGAGGTGGCGGGCCGACTCGTCGGACTCGTCACTGCCGAAGACATCGGCGGCGACGCAGCGGACATCGCCCTCTTCGTCGCGGACGACTACCACGGCCGAGGGGTCGGCACCCTCCTGCTCGAGCACGCCGCCGCGCTCTGCCGGGCCCGCGGTGTGACGACGCTGAAGGCCGATGTGCTCGCCGTCAACAGCCCGATGCTGCAGATGTTCTTCGCGGCCGGGTTCGAGACCGCGACGACCCACGACTCGTACGTCGTCGAGGTCACATTGACGAATAGCCTGACCGAACGGGCGCTCAACGCGGCGGACCTGCGTGAGCGAGCCGCCGAGCGAGCGTCGCTTCGGCCGCTCTTCGAGCCATCCTCGGTCGCCGTCGTCGGCGTCAGCCGGGCGGCGGGCGTCGGGCGGGCCGTCGCTGAGCGAATCCTCCACGGCGGCTATGCCGGCACGCTGTACGCGGTCAACCCCCATGACGTCGATCTGCCTGGCGCAATCAGCGTCAAGCATCTGCACGAGATCACTGAGGCCTTGGACCTGGCGATCATCGCTGTGCCCAGCACCCGTGTCGAAGACGTCGTACGCGAGGTCGCCGGCGTCGGCGCGCGGGCTGCGGTCGTGATCACGGCGGGTTTCGCCGAGGATGGCGCGGACGGTCGGGCCGCGCAGGCGCGGATCACCTCGATCGCCCGTGCAGCGAACATGCGGCTCGTCGGTCCGAACTGCTTCGGGGTCGTGTCGAGTTTGCGAGACACCTGCCTTGACGCCACCTTCTCCGCGACCCGGTCGACGCCAGGTCGCCTTGCGATCGCATCGCAGTCAGGCGGCGTCGGCATGGCGATTCTCGGCGACACGGCAGCCCGGCACGCGGGCGTCGCCGCCTTCGTCTCACTCGGCAACAAGGCAGACGTGTCCGGCAACGACCTGCTCGCGGCGTGGACCGACGACCCGGACGTCGACGCGGTCGGGCTCTATCTCGAGTCGTTCGGCAACCCGCGCAAGTTCGTTCGACTGGCCCGCGCCTGTGGCCTGCGCAAGCCCGTGCTCGCCGTCTTCGGCGGCTCGTCCGCCGCCGGCCGGCGGGCTGGCGTCTCACACACGGCGGGCAGCCTCACGTCCGAGCGATTCCTTCGCGCTCTGTGCGAGGCCGCAGGGGTGATCGCGGTCTCGTCTCCGAGTACCCTCCTGGACGCGGCCGACCTTCTGATGAGCCAGCCGCTGCCGGCCGGCAAGCGCGTCGGAATCGTGGGCGACGCCGGCGGCCTTGGCATCCTCGCGGCCGACGCCGCCGACCGCGAAGGGCTTGCTGTACCCGAGGTCGCCGACGTGGGTCCCGGAGACGCCTCGTCTCGTCCGGCGCTCGCCAACCCGCACGACCTCGGTGCCGGGGCGACTCCGGACGGATTCGGGGAGGCGGTGTCGACGATGATCGCCGGCGATCGCGTCGACTCGCTTCTGGTGATCGTCGCGGCGACAGCGGTGACCGACCTCGACGCGGTTGTCGACGCGGTCGACACGGCTATCGCCGCGGGACCGTCGACTCCGTGCGCACTGGTCGTCGTCGGAGCCGAGCCGCCACGACGTCCGTCCGCGGCCTCGTATCGATCGGTCGATGCTGCCGTCGGCGCCCTCGCCCGCGCGTCGGAGTACAGCGCCTGGCGGCAGGCTGCCGCGGACGACATCCCGGCAGACAATCCCCGCCAGGACGTCGACGACTGGCTTCGTCAGACCGCAGTGACGGGTGGAGGAAGTCTGCTCGATGCGGAGACGACGCTCGCGGCACTCGACAGGCTCGGCATCGAGCAGCCGACGTATCGACTGCTGGAGATCGGCGACGATCCGCTCGACGGGGCCGACGTGCTGACCTATCCCCTTGTCGCGAAGGTCTGCCGCACCGGGCTCGCGCACAAGACCGACATGGGCTTCGTGACGCGCGACCTGCGCGATCCCGAGGCGGTCGCGGCCGCGGTCCAACAGCTTCGCGTCACCAGCGGCGGGACAGATCCAATCTTGCTCCAGACGCAGGCTGCTGCGGGCGTCGAGCTCGCCATCGGACTCGTCAACGATCCGCGTGTGGGGCCGCTGCTGATGATCAGCACCGGCGGCGTACAACTGGAGCTCTGGGCCGACCAGACCTATCTCGTCGCGCCGGTATCCGAACGTCGGGTGTACGCAGCACTGCGGACTCTTCGTAGCTGGCCGCTTCTGCGCGGCTTCCGCGGTGCCCCGGCCGCGGACCTCGACGCCTTCGTGCGGCTCGCCGTCCTGGTGTCGCAGCTTGCCGACCGGACGCCGGAGATCGCCGAGCTCGACCTCAACCCGGTGATCGTCGGCGCGACCGGAGCGACCTGTGTCGACGCGAAGATACGGCTGCAGCCGGTTGAGGCCAGCCTCGATGGCGCACCCGCTCTGTCTGCGGTCCCGGGGGCATCAAATCCGACGTCTGACACACCCGACGTGTTAGACGTCGGATCTTGATGCCCCCGTCAGAAGGTTGGGACGATCGCAACGGGGCGGTCGCTGTAGTGCAGAACCGCACGGGTCACCGAACCGAACGGCAGGCCTGTCAACCGTGCCGACGACGACGTCCGGCCGAGGATGAGCAGCTGGGTGTGCTCGCTCGCGTCCAGCAGGCCTCGAGCCGGGTGATCGTGGGCCTGGCTCGCGATTGCCTCGACGTCGGGGTACTTCTCACGCCAATAGCGCAGGACTCCCTCGACGGCGTGCTTCGCGTCGACCGCTAGGTGGGCGAGCTCCTCTGCCGGAGGAACGGCGAACGGGTGGACCTCCCAGACGTGCATGGCGATCAGCGGCACACCCATCCTCTGCGCCCGTGCGAACGCGAAGTCGAGCACGGGGTCACTGTCATGTTGAAGGTCGATTCCGACGAGCAAGGGCTCACCCGCGTGCGCACGCGGCCGCCAGTCGTCGGGCACGACCACGGTCGGGCACCGGGTGCGCCCGACGGTCGCGATCGAGGTAGATCCGAGCATCGCGCGCCGGACAGCGCCGAGCCCGCGCTTGCCGACGACGACCACGGAAGCAGTGCGCGAGAGCTCGGCCAGGCATGCAGATGCCTCGCCTCGCCGCACGCCTGGCGAGACCAGGACGGATGGGTGCTCTGTCCGGATGCGCCTGGCGAGATCGATCATCATCCGATTGAAGTGGAGGTCAGTGTCGTACGCGACGACGTACTCGGTCCCGACTCCCACCCGCGGCTGGCTGAACTCGGCGGTACCTGTGACCAGGCACAGCGTCCGATGGGCACGGTCGGCCTCTTCGGCGGCCCACTCGACTGCGCTCGCATTGTGAAGCGATCCGTCGACGCCGACGACGACCGGCTTGTCTGCCTCAGACATCGGCTCGCCGGTCTCAGTGGTGCCGACAATCCTCGACTGCTCTTGCTCCGGCATGGCTGTCCACTCCTCACCTTCGATCCTCGCCTACTCTGCGGCGCCCGGCCAGGGCTGAAGTCCCGTCGACGCCAGGCCAGACGGCACCTCCGTGCCGACCGCCGGGTCCGAGGTCCCCAGCGCTGGAGGCATCCGCCCCTGCGCAAGCGCCGGTTGACGCGGTTCGATGGTCGAGGTCGAAGGAGGCATCGCGATGCCCGACATGATGAACGCCTGGTCTTTCCCGCACCCAGCTCCCGTCTCGAGTCGCATTCTCACCAGGGCTGCCCGGCCGATCACGTCGCCGGGCGACGGTGAACTGCTGATCGAGGTCTCTGCCTGCGGAATCTGCCGCACGGACTTACACCTGATCCACGGCGAGCTGTCGCCGCGTCGACAGGGCGTCGTTCCCGGGCACCAGATCGTCGGCCGCGTGGTGTCGCGCGGCCGCGGAACCGACGGCTACCGGCCTGGGGATCGCGTCGGCGTCGCCTGGCTGCGGCAGACGTGCGGATTGTGCAAATGGTGCCAAAGCGGCGCCGAGAACCTCTGCCCCGAGTCGCTCTACACCGGCTGGGACGCCGACGGCGGGCTGGCGGAGTACGCCCTGGCACCGGCCGCGTACGCCTATCGGCTCCCCGACCGATACTCCGACGAGCGCATCGCTCCCCTGCTCTGCGCGGGCATCATCGGATACCGCGCGCTGCGGCGCGCGAAGCTCCGGCCGGGCGGACGCCTCGGCATCTACGGATTCGGCTCGAGCGCGCACATCACAGCGCAGATCGCAGCCGCGGAAGGCGCCGAGATCTACGTGATGACCCGTGGCGAGGCGAACCGGAAGCTCGCGGCCTCGCTCGGTGCCGCCTTCGTGGGTGGACCAGCGGCTCGGCCGCCACATCCGGTCGATGCAGCCATCGTGTTTGCCCCCGCCGGTGAACTGGTTCCCCTGGCGCTCGAGTCGACCGACCGCGGAGGGACGGTGGTACTTGCCGGCATTCACATGTCCGACATCCCGCGGCTTCCGTACGCCAGCCTGTTCAATGAGCGCGACCTCCGGACCGTCACGTCGAACACTCGTGCGGACGGCGAGGAGCTCTTCCACATCGCCCGGCACCTCAATCTCGACATCCACACGACGGCATTCGACTTCGATCACGCCGACGATGCCCTGATCGGCCTCGACAGCGGCGCCTACGCGGGCTCGGGCGTGGTGCTCCTGCGGCACGTCTGATCGCGGAGGCCGACGCCGCCGGAGGCCGGGACTGCAGTCGAGTCGACTCAGCCCCAGCGCGGTGGGGCGCCGGGGCTGAGTTCGCGGCCGCGGGCAGCGGCGTCAGGCGACGAGTCCGCGACGTTCGAAGTCGCGGGCGACCATCTGGCCGAACGCGAATGCCCGGTCTGCCTCGGCGTCCGCGAGCGGGCCGACGATGTCGTCGACATAGAAGGTCACCGGAGCCTCCATCAGGTAGCAGCCGAGGCGACGAAGCCGCCGAGCGATCGCCTTGGCAGCGGACCCGGGAACGAAGCGGCGGTCGACCCGGGTGTCGAAGGCGACGACGGGCAAGCCTGGCTGAGAGACGCTGATGAGGTCGAGCCACTCGCGGACGCCCATGGCAGTCTCGGCGCTCGATCCGCGATGGTGGGCCTCTTCTCGAGTGCTCTCGCGCGACATGCCGAATGCATGCGTCGGCCCGCCGACCAGCAGCAGGGTCACCTCGTCGGGAATGACGAGCGGGGTCTTCGCGACATCGTGCAGCTCCACGTCAGTGGTCGGCAGCGCGTATCGGATGCCGGCGGCGATCTGCTGGCCGGCCTCTCGAGTGTTGCCGAACATCGACTCGGCAACGATCCAGACGGTCATCTCTCCTCCTCAGTTCTTCGCCACGGCCACATGCCGCGTCGTTGCCGGCCTCATCGGCTCGTGCTCGACATCGGCCCGGTGCACCACGGCGACGGGAACGCCGGCGTGCGCAAGCACGTTTCGGGCGACCATTCCCATGTCGAGCCCCGGCACGCCGCCGTGGCCGCGGGCACCGATGACGAGCAGGCTCGCATCGGCTCCATGGTCGAGGAGCACGCGGGCCGTAGCGGACGACCGCTCGACGATCCGCGTCACCGCGACGTCGGGGTACTGCTCGGAGTAGCCCGCAAGGTCCTCAGCGAGTGCGATCTCGGCGTCCTCGCGCCACTCTTGCTCGCTCGGCCGGTGAGCGACGTCGACGGCCCAGCTCGGAGGAACGGCCCAAACGCGGACCACGGTCAGGGTGGACCCACGTCGAGTCGCCTCGTCGAACGCGAACGCCAGGGCGGCACGCCCCTGTGTCGAACCATCGGTGCCAACCACAACTCTCGCGGTGTCATTCGAGTGACTCCACTGGGCGGGGACCGAGACGACCGGGGCGTGGGCACGCGCCGCGACCGGGGTGCTGGTCGAGCCGGTGAGCATCCGCTCGAGGCCGTGCGTCGGGTTGCGGCCGACGACGACGAGAGCCGCCGACTTCGACGCATTGATCAGTGCGGCAGGCGCAGACCCCATCACCAGCGTCGAGTCGACCTCGGTGAGGGGGGCAGCGTCCTTGACGCGGCGCGTCGCGGCACGCAACGCGTTCTGGCCGAACGCGCGAAGCGTGTCAGCCGACTCGATCGGCACCATCGCCGGCGTGGCGACGCCGATCAGGTGGTACGCGTGGACGAGCCTGACGGTGAGGTTGTGCTCTCGGGCCAGCATCGCGGCGTACTCGGCCGCGCGGAGCCCGCCCGGTCCACCGTCGATTCCGACAACGATCTGTGTGTGCGATGTCCGCGATGTCCGCGTCATGGTGACCTCCAGTCCTCTTCGACTCCAGTCTTCGGCGCGCTCCTCGCCGCGATCAGAGGCGCGGGTCCCCGTGGCGTGGGCCGTTGGTCACTGTCCCTCGCCGGTGACCGAGCAGAGGCTGGAGATGAGAGAAGGGAGCGTCCGATGAGAGTGCGAGATGCTCTCAGCACGGCGCCGCTTGCGTCTCCGCCGATCGTCGTTGCCGGCCGGACGACACTCGCCGCCCTGTACATCGCGTCGGCGGGTGTCCACTGCGTCCTCGTGGCCACGAACCCCGAGTCCTACCGGCAATTCGCCGACCGCGCGGTGATCCCGTTCGTCGAGACCGCCTGGCACGACGTCTTCATGTCGGATCCCGAAGCGTGGGGTTTGACGGTCGCGCTCGTCGAAGTGCTGCTCGCCTCCGCCCTGCTCATGGGCGGCGGGCTGCGGCGCCTCGGCTACGCCGGGGTGATCGCGTTCAACCTCGCGCTGACGCTGTTCGGCTGGGGCTTCTGGCTCTGGTCGGCGCCTGCATTGCTGCTCATCGTCCCGCTGGCGCTGGCCGACGGGCTGCTTCGGCATCCGTGACCCGCTCGCCGCCGCCTGACTCGGGGCCGGTGTCATTCTCATCCCAGGTCCTCGTCGAGCCCCGACGGGACGTCAGCCACACCACGATCCCAGGCAAGGCAGCGAGCAGGAGGCAGATAGACGCCATGCTCGCGGGCAGCGGAGCCGTGTGGAGGAATGCCTGCAGCGGCGGCGCGTAGATAGCCGCGACCTGCAACAACGCCGAAGCCGCGACTGCCGCCTCGAGCGCGCGGCCGTGTCGCTGAAACCGGCGCCGGGGAGCCCTGACGGCGATCGCCAGGCCGAGCTGTGCGATCGAGAGCACCGCGAAGATGCTCGACTGAACGGAGTGGCCCGCCGAGTCTGCGATCACGCCCGCCGCCAAGGTGACGACAGCAATGAGCGTGCCGCCGACCACGACCAGACGAGCGAGGCCGCCGCCGAGGACCGACTCGTCAGGAGACGACGGCCCCCTTCGCATCGCGCCGGGATCGCCGGGCTCTGCGCCGAACGCGACGCCGGGAACGCCGTGGGTCAGCAGGTTGATCCAGAGAATCTGGCCCGGGAGCAACGGAATGGGAATGCCGACGAACGGAGCGAACATCAGGACGAGGATCTCGGCGAGTCCGCCCGACAGCGCGTAACGAAGGAAGCGACGGATATTCGTGAGGATGCGCCGGCCCTCGTCCATCGCCACGAGCACGGTCAGCAGATTGTCGTCGGCCAGCACGAGATCGGCAGCCTGTCGGGCGACCTCGGTTCCCCCCTTGCCCATCGCCACCCCGATATCGGCGGCGCGCAGGGCGGGTGCGTCGTTGACGCCGTCGCCGGTCACGGCGACGACATGGCCGTCGGCTTGCAGAGCCTCGACGATCGACACCTTCTGCTCCGGGCGCACGCGGGCAAAGACTCCGATCGTTCCGTCCGCGCCGCGGTCACGATGCTCGACGTCGTCGGCGAGGGCGACCTCGGGTCGTCTCTCGAGGATTCCGACCTGTGCCGCGATCGCCCGCGCGGTGTCGGGATGGTCTCCAGTCACCATCACGACATCGACTCCCGCGTCGCGGCAGGCCGAGACAATCTCAGACGCGGTCTCGCGCGGCGGATCCGCGACGCCGACAAGCCCCAGGAGCATCGACGTCGGCGCGTCTCTGACGTCGGACGCGGAGCGTTCGGCGACAGCGATCACGCGCAATCCTCGAGCGGCCATCGTCCGGGCAGCAGACGCAGCCGCTTCGGCAGCTGCCGCATCATTCACCTCATCGATGACGACCTCTGGAGCGCCCTTGACCAGCCTGCGGCCGACGGCTGACCCGGTGGACGAGCGGTGATCGGTCGTCATCAGCCTGGTCTGGGCGTCGAACGGCGTCTCCGCGACGCGAGGCCAGTCGATGCGGCGTTGGTCGGCGATGACGCCGTGGTCTTCGGCCAGTCGCAGGAGGGCGACCTCTAAGGCCTCGCCCGTGAACGTCGACGCGTCGCCGTCGGTCGCGCGACGTGCGTCGTTGCAGAGAACAGCCGCCTCGAGAAGGCGCCACAGGTCGTCGTTCTCGGCAATCGCGCCGCTCACCGCTTCTGCCGCGACCAGACCCCCGCGCGGCGTCCACACTGCGACCCCGGACATCCGCCCCTCTGTCAGGGTGCCGGTCTTGTCTGACGCCAGCACGGACACCGAGCCCAGCGTCTCGACCGCCGGCAGGCTTCGAACGATCGCGTTGCGTCGAGCCATCCGATAGGCGCCCAGCGCTAATGCGACGGCCACCACCGCCGGCAGAGACTCGGGCACAGCCGCGACCGCAAGGCTCACCGCGATCACCAGCATGTCCGCTGCATCGGTTCCCTGGAGGAGCCCGAGGACGAACACGGCGACTGAGGCGCCGGCTGCGACGACGACAAGGGTGCGCGACAGACGCGCGAGGCGAATCTGCAGCGGTGTCGGTCGCACCTTCGCGCCGGCCACGAGTTGGGCGATCCGTCCCAAGGCGCTGTCTGGGCCAGTCCGCGTGATCTGCATCGTGGCTCGCCCCGAGGTCACCACGGTCCCCGCTGAGAGCTCATCGCCCTCGGCGAACTCCGTCGGCATCGACTCTCCGGTCACCGCGGACTCGTCGACCTGCAGGGCGTGCGCCCTGACGACGTCGCCGTCGGCAGCGACGATGTCGCCGGCCTCGAGCACGACGAAGTCGCCTGGCACGACCTCAGAGGACGGCAGCTCGACGATCGCCCCGTCGCGCCAGATCTTCGACGTCGGCGCCGACAGCCGCCCAAGCGCCTCGAGCGCCTTCTCGGCGCGCAGCTCCTGGCCGACGCCCAGCGCGGTATTGACGGCGATCACAGCAGCGATGACAGACGTGTCGGCAATGTGCCCGAGTCCGATGGTGACGACCGCCGCGGCGATCAGCAGGAGGATCATCGGGTCTCTGAGCTGCCGCACGACCCTGACGATCACCGAAGGCGCAGGAGGGTGCGGCAGCTCGTTGCGACCGTGGCTCTCCTGGACGGATGCCGCTTCGTCTGTCGTGAGGCCGATCTCTGGCACGGCGTGCCCCTCCCAGCGAGTCGGTGCCCGGCCCAAGTGTCACGGGCCGGGCACCTTGTCAGCCGGGCCGTCCTGGCGGCCCGGGTTGTCTGTCAGTCCGTGGCGACGGTCGGAACAACGGCGATCGGGAGATTTCCGTAGTGCATCACCGTGCGCGTCACTGACCTCAGACCGAGCCCAGCCGGCGAGTGCCCGCGCGTGTGCCGTCCGAGTACGAGAAGCTGCGCAGCCGCAGCCTCGTCCAGGAGGCCGTCCGCGGTGCGCGCGTGCACGGCCATCGCCAATGCGTCGACCTCGGGGAACTTCGCCTTCCAGGGAGCGATCTTCGACTCGACCACAGCCCGCGCCTCGTCGCTCCATCGCGTCAAGTCCTCGTGTCCCGGCACGATGGCCGGGTGCGTGTCCCAAACGTGCAGGACGACGAGCGGAACGCCAAGCTCCTGAGCACGCGTGAAGGCAAACTCCAGCAGCGGGTCGGCGTCGTGGTGGAGGTCGAGGCCCACGAGGATGGACTGCCCGCGATGCACGTCCGCGTCCCAGTCGTCGGGAACGACGACCGTCGGCACGGCCGACCGTCCGGACAGGGCGATGGACACCGAGCCGAGCGTCATCCGCTCGATGGCCCCGATGCCACGCTTGCCCACAACCACCATCGAAGCCTCGCTCGACTTGTCGACGAGACCGCCGAGGGCGTCGTCGACGATGACGTCGGTCGATACCTCGACGTCGGGGTATTCGCGACCCGCCCGGGTAGCGACCTGCTCCAATGAGCCGTACGCGTAGTCGACGTAGTTGAAGGACGTCGGCTCCTTGGCGAAGCCAGGCGTGCGGATCTCGGTCTGCTCGGTAACCGTGAGCAGTTTGACGGGAAGCCCGGATCGCGCGCCTTCGGCAAATGCCCACATTGTCGCGGGAAGGTTATTGGTCGATCCGTCGACACCGGCGACGATCGGCTTCTGCGTTGATGTGCTGTCCAATGGCTTGCTCATGGGGTCAGGCTCCTTCCATCCGTATGACCATCGTCTCGGTGCGGCATCATGCGGCCACAGGGCACGATCGCCCGCACTCAAGGGCCTTTGGTCCCGTTGGCCGCCGTGTCGCGCCGCCGACGAGCGGCCCGATAGAGCTCGTCGACCCCCCAGACCACGACGGGCATCGGCGCGATGACGAGAAGCACGTCGAGCGGCAGCGGCGCCGTCGAAAGTACGTCGTTCAACGCCGGCAGGTAGACGACCCCGGCGGTGAACGCGAGCTCGAAGGCGATGCCAGCGAGAAGGAGCCGGTTCGTCGCGACGCCGACCGAGCGAAGAGATGCGTGCTCCGTGCGAGACGCGAGCGCCGTGCCTACCTGGCACGCGACGATCGCCGCGAAGGTCGCCGTGGTCGCTTGGAGATACGCATGGTGAAGCGTGGAGTGCACGCCGACCGGATCGCTTGGGCTCCACCCGCCGCGAAGGAGCGTGTAGAAGAACGCGATCATCGTCAGCGCCGCCGACGTCACGCCGAGCAGGCCCCATGCCCGGATCAGCATCTGCTTCGTGACGAGGCTCTCGTGCGCGGGTCGCGGCGGACGCTGCATCAGGCCGCGCTCTGCGGGTTCCCTTCCCAGCGCAAGGGCGGGCAGCGTCTCCGTGCCGAGATCGATGCAGAGGATCAAAATGACTGTCAGCGGCAGCGGCACGGCTCCCCCAGACAGCGCGAAGACGAGGAACGGCACGACCTCGGGCACGGCGTGGGCGAAGATGTAGACGATGAACTTGCGGACGTTGTCGTAGACCCGACGGCCCTCCTCGACCGCCGTGACGATGCTCGAGAAGTCGTCGTCGGTCAGCACCACGGTCGCGGCCTCGCGAGCGACGTCCGTGCCGCTTCTCCCCATCGCGACGCCGATGTCTGCATGACGCAACGCCGGAGCGTCGTTCACGCCGTCGCCTGTCATCGCGACGACTTCGTCTTGGTCGCGGAGCACGCCGGCGATTCGCATCTTGTTCTCCGGGCTACTGCGCGCACAGATGACCTCGTACGGCCTTGCGAACGTCGCAGCGAGCTGGGAGTCAGGCATCGCATCGGACTCGCGGCCCGTGACCACCCGGCGCATCCCGTCGCCGATTCCCACCTGCCGGGCGATCTCGGCCGCCGTGAGCGGGTTGTCGCCGGTGATCACATTGATCCGAATGCCAGCGCGGTGACAGGTCTCGACCGCAGAGGCGACCTCGGGCCTGGGTGGGTCGAGAAGTGCGATCAGGCCAAGGAAGGTCAGATCGCATTCTGCTTCCGTGCGGTCATCTGGCCACGGCAACGAGTCGAGCGCCCGTTGACCGACGCCGATCACCCTCAGTCCGCGCTGCGCGAGTCTGTCGAGCGCTGCGGCAACGGTGTCGCGATCGGCTCTGGACAGCTCGACCGGACCGTGGTCGGACAGCCACCGTCGCGAGTTCGCGAGGACGGCCTCCGGCGCCCCCTTCACGTGCACAAAGACCGATCCGCCGACACGGTCGACTGTTGACGAAAGCCTGATCGCAGCCTGGAAGGGATAGGAGTGCAGCCGCACCAGATCGGGGCTTACCCGACCTCCGAGCAGCGTGCGAGCCGCGTCTGCGAGCGCCGCCTCGGTCGGATCGACCGAAGCGGCAACCGCGTCTGCCGGTCCTGAGGTCGCACACGCCGCTACGGCACGAGCGAGTGTCAGCGTCACCGCATCGTCGTCGGCGACCTCTTCGACGGACACATCTCGGTCGACCACCCAGGCGGCGACCGGCCGCATCTTGTTCTGCGTGATCGTCCCCGTCTTGTCTGTGCAGATAACGGTGGTCGAGCCGAGCGTCTCGACCGCGGAGAGCCGCTTGACGACGGCTCCACGACGAGCGAGAACCCGCACGCCCGCTGCGAGGGCGAGAGTGATCGTCGGCAGCAGACCCTCCGGCACGTTCGCGACGAGAAGGCCGATCGCGAACAGCGCCGAGTCCTTCAGGCTCAGTCCGGCCAGCAGGCCGATCGGCAAGAACGCGATCCCGACGGCGACCGCGACGATGGCGATCAGCCGTGCCACCCGCTTGACCTGCCGCTCGAGCGGGCTGTCCTCACGTCGGCCCTGCTGCGCGAGGGCCGCGATCCGGCCCAGCTCCGTGTGGTCCCCAGTGGCGTAAACGAGCGCGTGGCAGGTCCCCGACGTGCAGCTCGTGCCGCTGAAGATCAAGTCGGGGCACTCCACCAGCGCCGTCTGCGGGCCCGACGGCTCGCTGGTTCGTACCACCGGCGCCGACTCCCCGCTGAGCGTGGACATGTCGACGGTCACTTCGCCCTCGAGGACACGGGCGTCACCGCTGATCCGCTGACCCTCGGAGACGACGAGGACATCGCCCGGGACGAGGAGCTCGACGTCGATCGACATCGGCGTGGCGTCGCGCAGAACGGTGGCCTGATGCGGAACCAGGGCGCGAAGCGCTTCGACAGCCCGTTCGGCCTGTCGTTCCTGCTGGAGCGCGAAGGCTGCGTTGAGAACGATGACGCCGATGATCGTCCACGCGAGTGTCTGCGAGCTCGTCGCGAACGACAGGGCGGACGCGGCGAACAGGAGCAGGGCGAGCGGGTGCGTCAACTGTGCGACGACGGATTTCCAGAGCGGATTCTCGCGCCGCTGCGTCAGCTCGTTCCGGCCAAACTGCAAGAGGCGCCTGCCCGCCTCGTCCGACGAGAGTCCGTCCGGGCCGCTGCGGAGGCGGATGAGCATCACATCGCTCGGCGCCGAGGGGTCGGGGCCTGATCCCGTCGACACGGATGCGTCGGCGGTGGACTTCATCGGACCGACGCAGTCAGTTCCGGCTGCCAGCACCCGATGGCTCGGCCCGTGCGAGTGAGGCGGGTGTGCGCGTGGCCAGACACGATCCGCATGTCACACTCCGATAGTCGCGACCATCACAGCCTTGATGGTGTGCAGCCGGTTCTCGGCCTGGTCGAACACGATGGACTGCGGCGACTCGAAGACGTCGTCGCTGACCTCGAGGAACGCGCGGCCCGTCTGCTCGAAGATCCTCCGGCCAACACCTGTGTCGATGCCGTGGAACGCCGGCAGGCAGTGCATGAACTTCGCGTTGGAGTTGCCGGTCTTCGCCATCAGGTCGGACGTCACGCTGTAGGGGGCCAGGGCGGCGATGCGCTCGCCCCACTCACTCGGAGGCTCGCCCATCGACAGCCAGACGTCCGTGTACACAAAGTCGACGCCGGCAACGCCAATCGCGACGTCGTCCGTCTGCATCAGCCGCGCACCAGTTCCGGCAGCGATCTCGTCTGCGGCCCCGATGACGAAGTCGTTGGTCCACAGGCTCTCGGGCGCGACGAGTCTGACGTCCATACCCGTCATCGCGCCCGCGATGGCGAGCGAGTTGGCGACGTTGTTTCGGGCGTCGCCCACATACGCGATCGCGATGTCGGCGGCTGGTTTTGCGACGTGTTCCGTCATGGTCAGGACGTCGCAGAGCGACTGCGTCGGATGCCATTGGTCGGTGAGTCCGTTCCAAACCGGCACGCTGGCATGTGCAGCCAACTGCTCGATCACCGACTGGTCGAAGCCGCGGTACTCGATGCCGTCGTACATCCGGCTCAGGACGCGAGCCGTGTCCCGCACCGACTCCTTGTGCCCGAATTGCGAGCCTGCGGAATCGAGGTAGGTGACGTGGGCGCCCTGGTCGTGCGCGGCGACCTCGAACGCGCAACGCGTGCGCGTCGAGGTCTTCTCGAAGACGAGCGCGATGTTACTGCCGTTCAGCCGATGGACCTCGCTGCCTCGCGCGCGCTCATACTTCAGCAGGGCCGAGAGGTCCAACAGCGCTCGCCACTCGTCGACGGTGACGTCGAGCTCCTTGAGGAAGCTACGTCCACGAAGGGCTTCGAGCGCTATCCGGCTGCCTTCGTATACATCAGCATGAGTCGTCATCGAACTGCCTCTCTCTGGATCGGGCACGACATGCAGCGCGGACCCCCGCGACCGCGGCCGAGCTCCTCGCCGACGACGGGGATGACCTCGATGCCCTCGTCTGCCAGATAACGGTTGGTCGTGGTGTTGCGCTCGTAGCCCATGACGACCCCTGGCGACAGGGCCAGGAAGTTGTTTCCGTCGTCCCACTGCTCGCGTTGCGCGCCCATCCGATCGATCGGCGTGCGCAGCACGC
>DATIOH010000205.1:0-7582 GCA_035473375.1 Nocardioidaceae bacterium
CGGTCGCAAGCTGGCCCAAACTGGAGCCACTGTGGGGTCTCGGGGGCTAGGCGGGGTGGTCGGGGTCTCGCCAGACCCGCTCGAACGGGAGGCGCCAGGCGTGCGGGGCGATCAGCTGATGGATGGCGTTGGGGCCCCATGAGCCTGGCGCGTACATGCGCACCGGCGGCGGCGCGTCGAGCAGCGGCGTCGCGGCAGCCCAGAGAAGTTCGATGCCCTCGGCGGTGTTGAACAGGGTGTGGTCGCCGCGCATCGCGTCGAGGATCAGCCGCTCGTAGGCCTCGAGCACGTCGCTGAGCCGACCGGTGTCGCCCATCGCGAACTGCAGGCTGAGCTTGTCGAGCCGCATCCCCGGGCCGGGTCGCTTGCCGTAGAACGACAGCGACATTTTCGCGTTGTCGGCCAGGTCGAAGGTCAGGTGATCGGGGCCCTGCGCCCCGACTCCCGAGCCGGTCGGGAACATGCTCTTCGGGGGCTCGCGGAACGCGATCGAGATGATCCGCTGGCCCTCGGGCATCTTCTTGCCCGTGCGCAGATAGAACGGCACGCCGGCCCACCGCCAGTTGTCGATCCGGCACTTCAAGGCGATGAAGGTCTCGGTCTCGGACTCCGGGTCGACGCCGTGCTCGTCGCGGTAGCCGTTGTACTGGCCGCGCACCACGTCGGTCGGCTCGATCGGCAAGATGCTGCGGAACACCTTGACCTTCTCTTCGCTGATCGCGCGCGGCTCCAGCGCCGTTGGTGGCTCCATCGCGGCGAAGGAGAGGATCTGGAACAGATGCGTCACGACCATGTCGCGGAACGCGCCAGTCTGCTCGTAGAACGCCTCGCGGCCGTCGAGGCCGAGCGTCTCGGGGACGTCGATCTGCACGTGGTCGATGAAGTTGCGGTTCCAGATCGGCTCGAACAGCCCGTTCGCGAAACGGAACGCGAGGATGTTCTGGGCCGGCTCCTTGCCGAGGAAGTGGTCGATCCGGAAGATCTGCGTGTCGTCGAAGACCTCGTGCAGGCTGCTGTTCAGCGCGACCGCGCTCGCCAAGTCGGTCCCGAACGGCTTCTCCATGATGATGCGCGCCCGCTCGACCAGCTTGGCGTCGTCGAGCATCTTGACGACCGACAGCGCGGCGCTCGGGGGCACGCTCAAGTAGTGGAGCCGACGGCTCTCGGTCTCGAACGTGTCCTCAGCGCGGCGAACGGCCTCCCGCAGCGCGTCTGCGCCAGCGTTGAGCGGCACATAGTCGAGCTTTGCCGCGAACGCCTCCCAGTCCGACTCGGTGATCGGGCGGTGCGAGAACTCGTCGAGCGCCTCGCGGGCAACCTTGCGGAAGCCATCGGCGTCGAGGTCGTCGAGCGACATCCCGACGACCCGGCAGCCGGGGACGAAGCCCAGCGTGCCGAGGTGGTAGAGCCCGGGCAAGAGCTTGCGTTTGGCGAGATCGCCCGTCGCTCCGAACAAGACCACGACGTGGGGGTATCCGGGCCCCACACCCTTTTCGGGCTTGCCCACTGACAGCCTCCTCGGCTCGGCGGAATCGACCGGTCCGCCTGCCAGAGATCATCGCGCACGGCGCGGCGGTGCGAAAGCGCAGGCGAGCGATCCGAGACGGACCTCAGCCGGAAGAGGTCGGCGACCGGCTGACCAACCCCACCGTGTTGCCCTCGCTGTCCTCGACGAACGCCATCCACTCGTCGGTGCCGGCAGGGCCGAGAGCACCGTCGACATGCTGGAAGATCACGTGCGGCTCCCCCGTGATCTGGACGCGCTCGGCCCGCAGCTCCTCGACTCGGGTCTGCACGTCGTCGACGCCGATGTAGACGAGGGCAGACGGCGCGACGCGATCGAGCAGAAGCCGGGTGCCGTCGAGATCGAAGAAGACGAGGCCAGGCGGGTCGAACTGCGCGGCCGGCTCGATGCCGAGCAGCCGGGCGTAGAAGTCGGACGCCCGCGAGAGGTCCTCGGCTCGCTGGGCGATCTGAATCAGCCTGGGCATCGCCGGTCCTCTCGTCACGTTCGATCTCGAGTGGGGCACTAGCATCCCTACACCAGGGGACCCCAGGGATACCAGGCCGTCGATGAGCTTCCTCGCAGTGCTCCGACACCTGCTCCGCGGGCAGCGCTTTCGAGAGCTGTTCGTCGTGCGGGTGACGAGCCAGTTCGGCGACGGCGTGTTTCAGATCGCGTTGGCGTCGTATCTGCTGTTCTCGCCCGAGAAGCAAGCCGACGCCGGCAGCATCGCCGCAGCGCTCGCTGCCGTGCTGCTGCCGTTCAGCGTCATTGGGCCTTTTGCCGGCGTCTTCCTCGACCGCCACGACCGCCGTCTGATCCTGGCGCGGTTCAACATCGTGCGCGCCGTCCCGACGCTCACGGCCGCCGCCATCGTGGCCGCGTCGGCGAACGCCGATGGAGCCGTCTACGTCACGGTGATCGTCGCGTTCGGCCTCAATCGCTTCCTGCTGTCCGGCCTGTCCGCGTCGCTGCCGCGCGTCGTCGACAGCTCCGACCTGCTGATGGCGAACGCCGTGACGCCGACCAGCGGCACGATCGCGTACATGTGCGGGCTGGCGGCCGGCGCGGGTCTGCGCCAGATCCCCATCGGCTTCGACCACAACGCCGGCGTCATCGTCGTCGCCGCGCTGCTGTATTGCGCGGCCGGCCTGCTCGCGCTCCGGATCCCGCCACGCCAGCTCGGTCCCGACCTCGCCGAGCCCCGACCGAGCCTGTTGCACGAGCTCGGCGCTGTGATGCGCGGACTGGTCGCGGGAGTGCGTCACCTTCGCGACCGACCGCAGGCCGGGTACGCGCTCGGCGCGATCGGAGTCCACCGGTTCTGGTACGGGCTGATCAGCGTCGCGACGATCCTCCTCTACCGAAACACCTTCGAGCCGGGCGACAGCGATGCGGCGTTCGCCGCGCTGTCGGTCGCCGTGCTCGGCGCCGGCATCGGATACTTCACGGCCGCGATCGTGACTCCCCTGGCAACGTCGCGGCTCACCCCGCGAGCCTGGATTCTCGTGCTCTTGGGCCTCGCCGCGGCCGTCACGGTGTTTCCGACAGCGCTCTACACAGAACCGGCGATCATCGTCGGAGCGTTGTTTCTCGGTCTGGCTGCCCAGGGTATGAAGATCTGCGTCGACACCCTCGTCCAGCGGCATGTCGACGACGCCTTCCGCGGACGCGTGTTCTCGATCTACGACGTGCTGTTCAACGTCGCGTTCGTGCTCGCGGCGATCGTCGCCGCCGCTGTCGTGCCGACCAGCGGCAAGTCCTACTGGCTGCTTGCCGCGACAGCGGCCGGCTACCTAACAACGGCCGCGGCGTACGCCCGTCTGACGCATAAGGCCGCGCCGTAAAACGACACGTTGCTAGTCCCGTGTCGCCCACCAGGCGAGCAGCTCCTCGCGGGCGCGGTCTTCGCCGAGCGGGCCGTCGTCGATCCGGCGCTCGAGCAGGAATCGGTAGGCCTCGCCGACAGCCGGGCCGGGCGCGATGCCGAGCGTTGCCATGATCTGCTGACCGTCGAGGTCCGGCCGCATTGCCGCGAGCTCCTCCTGCTCGGTCAGCAACGCGATCCGCGCCTCGAGGTCGTCGTACGCCCGACGGAGACGGTCGGCCTTCTGCCGGTTTCTGGTCGTGCAGTCCGCGCGAGTGAGGACGTGCAGCCGGTCGAGCTGATCGCCGGCATCGCGGACGTACCGCCGAACCGCAGAGTCCGTCCACTCCCCCGACCCGTAGCCGTGGAAGCGCAGATGCAACTCGACGAGGTGGGCGACCGCCTTGACCTCGTCGCCGGAGAAGCGCAGGGTCCGGAGCCGCTTCGCGGCCATCTTCGCGCCGACGACGTCGTGGTGGTGGAAGGAAACGGAGCCGTCGTCGCCGAATCGGCGAGTCCGAGGCTTGCCGATGTCGTGCAGGAGGGCGGCCAGCCGGGTGACCAGATCGGGGCCGCCGTCGGGCAGCCGCGGCTCGAGGGCAATGGCCTGTTCGAGGACCGTCAGCGTGTGCTCGTAGACGTTCTTGTGCCGGTTGTGCTCGTCGCCCTCGAGCCGCAGGGCCGGCAGCTCCGGCAGGACTCGGTCGGCCAGGCCGGTGTCGACGAGGATCTGGAGCCCGACTCGCGGCCGCGGCGACAGCAGCAGCCGGGCGACCTCGTCGCGGATGCGCTCGGCCGACACGATCGACAGGCGCTCGGCCATGTCGGTCATGGCGGCGATCGTCTCGTCGGACACGGTGAAGTCGAGTTGGGCCGCGAACCTCGCCGCGCGCATCATCCGCAGCGGATCGTCCGAGAACGAGGCCTCCGGCGCTCCGGGTGTGCGGAGGACGCGCGCCGCCAGGTCGTCGAGTCCCCCGAACGGGTCGACGAATCCAAGATCGGGCAGGGTCAGCGCCATCGCGTTGACGCGGAAGTCGCGCCGGGCGAGATCGCCCTCGAGACTGTCGCCGAATGCGACGGCGGGCTTGCGCGAGTCGGACTCGTAGCTGTCGGAGCGATACGTCGTGATCTCGAGCACCCGGTCGCCGACGCGGGCGCCGATCGTCCCGAAGTCGCGGCCCATGTCCCAGCGTGCGGCGGCCCAGCCGTCGAGGATCCGCTCGATGTCGTCGGGCCGCGCCGAGGTGCCGAAGTCGAGGTCGCCCGCCTGCAACCGACCCATCAGCGCGTCTCGCACCGATCCGCCGACCAGCGCAATCTCGTGGCCAGCGTCGGCGAACCGCCGTCCGATCGACTCGAGGATCGGCGCGGCCCGGACGAGCTCGCGCACAGCTGTGCGCTGCACGTCGGCAAGAGACGGCTGCGTCGACACGATCCCCCACCCTATGAGGAGCGGGCCGGTGCGGCCCCGTTGGTTAGCATTCGACACGTGACCGAGCCGTGCGTGCCGCAGCCCGTGAGCTGTCGGTGAGGTGGCTCCGACGGGGGCTCACTGGTCTGCTCGCGCTCGCGGTCGGCGTCTTGGTGACCGCCGTCCTGACCGCAGTCCTGACCGCAGTCGCGGCTGACGCGACAGATTCGGCGGGTGCTCGCCACAAGACGAAGGCCGCGCCGACGTTGACCGATCAGACGGGTCTCTCCGTCACGATCGACTCGATTGAGCCGACGATGCTGACGCCCGGTGAGCCGCTCACGCTGTCGGGCATCGTGCACAACGCGTCCGACCGCACCTGGTTCAACGCCCAGGTCTATCTCGAGATGTCAGTGACGCCGGCAACCGACAAGGCAGGGCTCGACGCATTCGCGCTGACCGGTGACACGAAGTTCGGCGACCGCGTCGTCAGGTTTGGCGACTTCGCCCAGATCGGCCCGGTCGAGGCCGGAAAGACGCGGCCTTACCAGCTCACGGTTCCGTATGCGCGTCTGCCCGCAGTCAGCAGCGGCGGCGGGAGCCCCGGCGTCTACCAGGTCGCGGCAGCGGTCCTCGCGACGCAGGGCGGCACCCGCGACACGAACGCCGACGCCCGGACTGACGCCCTGGTCCCGCTCGAGGACCCCAGCAACCCGCCACGCCACACGACCGCGCTCACCACGCTGATTCCGATCACGGCGCCGGTCGCGCTGCAAAGCGACGGCGTGTTCGCCGGCGACGCGCTGGCCGAGGAGGTGGCTCCCGGCGGCCGGCTGCGCAACCTCCTCGATCTCGTCCTCGATGCGCCGACGCCGAGCCTCGACATCGTCGTCGACCCAGCCCTGGTGTCGGCGCTCGAGAACATGGCCGACGGCTATCAGTACGTCGACCTCGCCGACGGGCCGAACGCGCCGCCGACGGCCGGTGCCGGCCAGCAGTCGGCACGAGCGTGGCTCGACGACTTCGCCATCGCCGCCGCGACCGAGAACGTCGACTATCTCCCCTGGGCCAATCCCAACACCAGCGGCCTGGCCGCGGCTGGGATGCACGGCGTCGCCGAGGCCGCGATCAACGCCGCGGCGAAGTACGCCAGCGACCAGCGGTCGACGGCCCCGGTCGTCGACTGGCAGAGCAACGGGGCGGCGACCAGGCGCGGACTCTCGGTCGCCGACCGCGCCGGGGGGCGGATCATCCACGTGGTCAGCCAGAGCACTCTGAGCAAGCTCGAGCCCGACGACAGCGGCTTCCCGCCCTCGCTGGCAACCGTCAACACCCGCACTGCGCCGCTCCTCACGACCGTGACGCGATCCGACCTCGCGGGCTTCCCGTTCACTCGCTCGACGACGGCGGTCGAGTTCCGGCAGGGCCTCGTCTCGGAGGCGCTGGTCCGGGCAATCGGCCAGACCGACAACCCGACGTCGGTCATCGCTGCGCCGTTCCACTGGGACCCGGGCGTTGTGCCGATCGACCTCAATCTGCCGGGCGCCTACGGCGCCGGATTCATCTCCCCGAGGTCGCTCGGCTCCCTGACCGACAACGAAGGCGACACGCCCGTGTCGTACGTCGGCCCGATCCAGCCCGCCGAGCCCCGCCCCGCCATGACGGCCGGCCTCGAGAACGCGATCCAGCGACTGCGCGACTCCGGCCGGGTCTACACCGCGCTGCTCACCGACGGCCGCGACGCCGCGACCTCCTTCGAGCAGCAGTTGGCGCAGTCGGGGTCGTCGGCGTGGCTCTGGCAGCCCAAGCGCGGCGAGGCCATCACCCGTCGGGCGGCGCGGGCCATGACGAGCGAGATCCGGCAGGTCACCCTGACCGGGCCGGAGTTCGTCGCCCTGTCGAGCGAGGCCGGCCGGTTCCCGCTGACCGTGAGCAACGGGCTCGACGTGTCGGTGACCGTCAACGTGTCGGTCGTGCCTCGCAACCCCGCGTTGCACATCGACCCGATCGACCCCGTCGTCCTCGATCCGGGTCAGAGACAGCTGATCGAGGTGCGCACCCGGGCGAGCGGCTCCGGCGTAACGGCGGTCGAGGCCCGGCTGGCGACACGGGAGCACCGGGAGTTCGGCAACTCGTGGAACTTCGACGTCCGCGCGACCCGGATCGGTGTGGCGATCTGGATCCTGCTCGGTGTCTTGATGGCAGGCCTCTTCGGCGGGGCCGCGATCCGCATCGTCCGGCGATTCCGAACCGGCGGCTTCCGCCCGCGTGGGCAGCAGTCTCCATGAGCGACCACTCCGCAGGAGCGCCGCCGCCGCCTGATCGACGCCCCGGCGCCGCCGGCGGTGGTGCCAGCGGTGGTGCCAGCGGCGACGCCACCGACGACTACAGCGGTCCGAGCGTGCTGGCGGCCAGCAGAGTCATGGCCGCCGGCACGATCGTGTCGAGGATGACGGGATTCGTCCGCGCCAGCATGCTCGCGGCCGCGATCGGCCTGTCCGTGCACGCCGACGCGTTCAACGTCGCCAACACGCTCCCGAACAGCGTCTACATCTTGGTCGCCGGCGGCGTCTTCAACGCCGTTCTCGTGCCACAACTCGTCCGGGCCATCAAGAACGACCCTGACCGCGGTGACGCTTACGCCAACCGGATCATCACGCTGAGCGCGATCGTGCTCGCCGTAGTCACAGCCGTTCTCATCGCATTCGCGCCGCAGATTTTGCGGGTCTTGGTCGACAGCCAGTGGTTCACCGACCCCGCGCTCGCCGCTCAGCGCGACTCGATGATCAACTTCGCC
>DATIOH010000206.1:0-9830 GCA_035473375.1 Nocardioidaceae bacterium
CCGCCGGCACGCCGACCACGGTCCGGCTCTACTTCGCCAGCCGGTCATCGTCGACCCGCACCTTCAACGTGCTGATCGATGGCGTCACGAAGCTGGCGGCCTACAACCCGAACGTCGACCCCGGCGTGAACAAGGGCACGATGAAGTCGTTCGACATCACGAGCGACGGCACGGTCAACCTCGACTTCACCCACACCGCGTCCGGCAACCCCGAGGTCAACGCGGTCGAGATCCTCAACGGCTCGGTCACGCCGCTGCCCACCGCCACCGCGACACGCGTCCTCGGCTACGACGGCACGGCGATCACCGGCAACAGCCTCTCCACGACCGCGAACTTCGACTGGACCAACGTCCGCGGCGCCGTGATGGTCGGCCGCAGCCTGTTCTACGGCAACACCGACGGCTTCCTGTACAAGCGGTCGTTCGACGGCGTGAACTTCGGCGACCCGGTGCAGATCAACCCCTATATCGACCCGATCTGGTCGAGCATCCCGACCGGCAGCGGCCCGACGAGCCCCGTGCAGACATACCAGGGCGTCGTGCCGACGTGGTACAGCACGAGCACCACGACGGGCATCGCCGCAACGACTGGGATGTTCTACTGGAACGGCCGCCTCTACTACACGAAGAGCGGATCGAACAGCCTCTTCTGGCGCTGGTTCCACCCCGATGCAGGCATCGTCGGGGCGACTGAGAACACCGTCACCGGCGGCAACATCACCTGGTCGGCGACCAAGGGCATGTTCATCGACGGCAGCAACCTGTACGTCGTGTCGTCGACCGACGGCTCGCTGATGCGCATCGCGTTCGCCAACGGCGCGCCGACCGGCACGTCGACCGTCGTCAACAGCGTCGCGACCGGCGGCATCGACTGGCGCGGCCGGGCGCTGTTCCTCGCGTCCGTTTCGCCGAACGCAGCTCCGACGGCCGCGTTCACCTACAACTGCAACGGCATCTCCTGCCAGTTCACCGACGGGTCCAGCGACAGCGACGGCTCGATCGCGTCGTACGAGTGGAGCTTCGGCGACGGAAACGAGTCGGGCGAGCAGAACCCGCAGTACGACTACGCGGCCTCCGGCACCTACACGGTGAGCCTGACCGTCACCGACGACCAGGACGCTTCGACCACGACGACCCAGCAGGTCACGGTCGTCAAGCCGAACGTCGCGCCGACGGCCGGCTTCACCCCGACCTGCACCTACCTCGACTGCACGTTCGACAGCACGTCGACCGACACCGACGGCACCGTCACCGGGTTCGACTGGGACTTCGGCGACGGCACGCCTCACGACACGGTCAGCGGCGCGCACGCCAGCTACTCGTTCACGATGCCGGGCACCTACAACGTGACTCTCGTCGCGACTGACAACGAGGGTCTCAGCGACGACGTGACGGTGGCGCTCACCGTGGTCGCGGCTCCGGCGCCGAGCACCGTGAACTTCGTGGCGAGCGCGACGAACCAGGGCAACGTGACGACGCCCAACGCGACGATCCCCGCAGCCGCGGCCGTCGGCGACCGGCTGATCATGATCTTGACGCTCAACGCCAACAACCGGGTGATGTCTGACCCGACCGGCGTGACCGGCTGGACGGTCCTCGGCACCGAGACCACCTCCGGAATGGCGAGCCGCATCTACACGAAGGTCGTCGCAGCCGGCGACGCCGGCAAGAAGGTGACGGTCCCGATCGACGTCGCGTCAAAGTACACGATGACGATCACCGAGTACTCGGGCGTCCGCAACGTCATTCCGCAGGTGACGGGCGCGGTCGAGACGGTCAACCAGATGCCGCACACGTCCGCGACGGTGTCGGCCCTGCCCGGCGCCTGGATCGTGACGTACTGGTCTGACAAGGCGACCTCGACGACCGGCTTTGCGCTTCCGTCGGCAGTGACCTCGCGCGCCGCAGTGTGCAGCACTGGGACGAGCCACATCTGCAGCAACATGGCCGACTCGGGTGGGGCGGCTCCGACCGGCACCTACGCCGGCCTGATCGCTACGGCCGACTCGGCGAGCGCCAACGCCGCGATGTGGACCGTCGTGCTGCGCACGCAGGAGGCCGACATCCCGCCGGTCGCCTCGTTCACCCAGGTGTGCGACAGCCTGACCTGCAACTTCGACTCATCGTCGTCGACTGACAGCGACGGCAATGTCGCCTCGTACGCGTGGGACTTCGGCGACACCCACACCGCCGTCGGCCCGTCGCCGAGCAACACGTTCCCGGCGAGTGGGACCTACCAGGTGACGCTGACAGTGACGGACAACGAGGGCGTGCCCTCGGCTCCGACCACGCTCCCGGTGTCGGTGGTCCGGACCAACGCGGCGCCGACGGCGGCGTACACGTTCAGCTGCCGCTACCTCGTCTGCTCGTTCGACGCGAACGGGTCGTCTGACAGCGACGGCAACATCGCGTCGTACGCGTGGGACTTCGGCGACGGCGACATCGACACGGGGATCGTCCCGGCCAACCACACGTTCGACGCGGCGGGCAGCTACCAGGTGACCCTGACTGTCACAGACAACGACGCGTCGCCGACGTCGATCATCAAGACCGTCAGCCCGGTGGCCGTGCGCCCGATCACCTTCGTCGGGGCCAACGTCAACCAGGGCAACGTGGCCACGCCGAACGCTCTCGTGCCCGCGACGACGGCCGGCAACCGCCTGCTGATGATCCTCAGCCTGAACTCGGCCGGCCGGACGCTGTCTGACCCGACCGGGACGACCGGCTGGACGCAGCTCGACTCGGTGCAGTCGGGCACCATGCAGACGTACCTCTACACCAAGGTCGCCGGGGCCGCCGATGCCGGCAAGAAGACGACGATCACGCTCGACGTCGCGGCGAAGTACACGATGACGATTGCGGCCTACTCGGGCGACCTGACCGGCATCGACTTCGCCCGCGCAGGCGAGACGATTGCACGGGCCGACCACACGACCCCGACCGTCAACGCGAACAACGGCGACTACGCGCTCTCCTACTGGGCCGACAAGTCGTCCGCCACAACCGGCTTTGCCCTCCCAGGAGGCGTCACCTCGCGTGGCGCGACCTGTGGGGCCAACGCAGGCCACATCTGCAGCGTTCTCGCCGACTCGGCGGGCCCAGTCTCGGCTGGCCCGTACGGCGGCTTGGCGGCGACCGCGGACACCGCGGCCGGGAACGCGTCGATGTGGACCATCGTCTTGCGCCAGGACAGCTAGCCGCATTCCGCCAGGTGTGGCTAGCCGTCCTGGCCAAGCCCTAGTGACGGTTGACTAGGGTGCGGCCCGTAACATCCGCACGGCACGCCCGTTAGCACTACGACACGACCGCTCCACGCACTAGAGCGACGCACCACCACAACGCATCACCTCTTCCCCGCACCGAGAGTTTCCGCTCTCGGCCACTGACGCGCGATCCAGCGCGGCCGGCCGAGCGTGGAGGCCGTCGAGGACGCGGACTCCCTCGGCGACCGCACCACCCGCTTTCCGCACCGAGTTGGGGGGCAAGGTCCGCACGGGGGTTCGGTCGATCGTCGGCCGGCCTGCGAACTCACCATGGAGAGGTATCGCATGCAGAACCATCACCATCGCGCGCCGAAGCAGCGTCATATCGCGCGAACATCCCTCGTCGTCATGGCAGCCGGTGCGCTTGTACCGCTGACCGCGATGATCCCGGCGGCATCGGCGGCGACCGAGATCACCATCACGCCGTCGAGCACTGCCATTCACTGCGGCAATACCCGCGTCGACGGACACAACGTCATCGAGAAGCGCGGCCGCAGCGAGGTTATGCACGTCTTCACGGCTGACGTCGCGTCGGTCCCATCGCCGGACAGCCGCAAGGCCGCCTGCGACATCGATGTCCAGGCGCAGTCGATCGGCGAGGTCGGCTCGCCAGATCTCGGCTGGTCATACAACCGCAGCAGCGTTCAGCACATCGAGCCCGGCGTCCAGATCGTCGGCACGAGTTTCCGCCTGGTCGGGGAATCGAGCGTCTACGGCGTCGACGACATCTGGGCAGCCAACGAGTCGACGACGGCGGTGAAGCAGGCGGCCCCGTCGTGCGACGGCACGCCAGAGGCGGTCACCGACCCGGCATCGCACTGTACGGGCGGATCCGGCTCGTACTGGCACGGCTCACCGGCCGCATGGCAGTCGGCCCTCGAGGCCGCTGACGTCGACACCAGCGTGCACGCAATCGGCTGGTCGTTGGGTTCGGGAGTCTCCGCCAACGGCTACATCAGCTCGATCGAGTACGCCGACACGGTGATCGACTTCTCGGTCACCGACGAGCCACCGGTTGAGACGCCGGTCGCGCCGCACGTCAGCGACAACAGCACGACGGCTTGCCGCCAGCTGAACCTCAACGTGCTGCTGCCGGAGCCCGCTTCGGGGACGTTCTACAGCCCGGCGACGATCAACTACCGCATCATGGTCGGCGGCCATCTGGAGAAGAAGGGGACCTTCGCGGCCGGCGACGAGTACGCGTCGACGCTCACGTTCTCGAAGTCGCACGGCACCGTCTCGTACAAGGTCTTCGAGGGGCAGACCAGCTACCCCAAGATTCCCGTCTCGAGCGGCACCGTCAACCGCAACTGCTACGTCGTCGGCGGCTGACGTAGGCACAACGATCCGGCTCTCACCGCCGCTGGTGGCGGTGAGAGCCGGATCGTTTGACCGGAGTCGTATGCGGAAGCGCTGCCTCCCGGCAATGTGGATCCATATTGCCGTCAGCCGCGCATGGGGATGGGGACGTCGCGCTCGTCGGCGACCTCGACAGCGCGGTCGTAGCCCGCGTCGACATGGCGGATGACACCCATGCCGGGGTCGTTCGTCAGCACCCGCTCGGCCTTCTGTGCGGCGAGGTCGGTGCCGTCGACAACGACGACCTGGCCGGCATGGATCGAGCGCCCGATGCCGACGCCGCCTCCGTGGTGGATCGACACCCAGGTCGCTCCTGACGCGACGTTGACCATCGCATTGAGCAGCGGCCAGTCGGCGATCGCGTCAGAGCCGTCGAGCATCGCCTCGGTCTCTCGGTAGGGCGACGCGACCGACCCGCAGTCGAGGTGGTCGCGGCCGATCGCGAGCGGAGCCTTCAACTCACCGGAAGCGACCATCTCGTTGAAGCGGAGTCCGGCCCGCTGCCGTTCGCCGTAGCCGAGCCAGCAGATGCGTGCGGGCAGTCCCTGGTACGCGATCTTCTCGCCGGCCTGGCGGATCCAGCGGCCAAGCCGATCGTTTTCGGGGAACAAGTCAAGGATGGCGCGGTCGGTTGCCGCGATGTCGGCCGGATCGCCCGAGAGCGCTGCCCAGCGGAACGGACCCTTGCCCTCGCAGAACAGCGGCCGGATGTACGCCGGGACGAAACCCGGGTAGTCGAAGGCCCGCTCGTAGCCGCCGAGCTTTGCCTCCGCGCGCAACGAGTTGCCATAGTCGAACACCTCGGCGCCCTTGTCGAGGAAGCCCACCATCGCCTCGACATGACGCGCCATCGCGTCGCGTGCGCGGTCGGTGAAGTCGGCCGGGTCCTTCTCGCGGAACGCCACCCAGTCGTCGAAGTCCACCCCGACCGGCAGGTACATCAGCGGGTCGTGCGCCGACGTCTGGTCGGTGACGATGTCGACGGGCGCGTCCATCGCCAGCAGTTCGGGGACCATCTCGGCGGCGTTGCCAAGGACGCCGATCGACAGCGGCCGACGGGCTTCGCGCGCCTCGACCGCGAGCTCGAGCGCGTGCTTCAGCGAGTCGGCGCGGACGTCGAGATAACGGTGGTCGATGCGGCGCTGAATGCGCGAGTCGTCGCACTCGATGCAGATGCAGACGCCGTCGTTGAGCGTCACCGCGAGCGGCTGCGCGCCGCCCATTCCGCCGAGCCCGGCCGTCAGCGTGATCGTGCCGGCCAAGGTGCCGCCAAATCTCTTCTCGCCGATCGCCGCGAAGGTCTCGTACGTGCCCTGCAAGATGCCCTGGGTACCGATGTAGATCCACGACCCGGCGGTCATCTGGCCGTACATCGTCAGCCCGAGCGCCTCGAGTCGCCGGAACTCTTCCCAGGTCGCCCAGTCGCCGACGAGATTCGAGTTGGCGATCAGCACGCGCGGAGCCCACTCGTGCGTCTGCATGATTCCGACGGGTCGGCCGCTCTGCACGAGCAGCGTCTCGTCGAGCCGCAGGTCGGTGAGCGATCGGACGATGGCGTCGTACGACGGCCAGTCGCGGGCAGCCTTGCCCGACCCGCCGTAGACGACGAGCTCCTCGGGATGCTCGGCGACCTCGGGATCGAGGTTGTTCATCAGCATCCGCATCGGCGCCTCGGTCTGCCAACCGCGGGCCGTCAATGTCGTGCCGCGCGCAGCGCGCACCTCGCGCGGGCCGCTGGCGGTGGTGCCGGTCGATGTGGTCACGTCGTTCCAATCCTTTCGATGAGTGAGCCTTTCGACGAGTGAGACCCGTGAGTTTCAGATGAGAGGGGTTGCCAGCGCCGAGTCGGCCGCGGCCACCACGGCGCCTGAGCGAACCAGCTCGACGGCCGCCTCGATCTCCGGGGAGAGATGGCGGTCGGGTCCGGGGCCCGCGACGTGCTGACGCAGCACGCCGACGACAGCGCCAGTCGCTGGCGACGGCTCAAGCGGGGCCCGCATGTCGATGCCCCGTGCGGCCGTCAACACCTCCATCGCGCGCACGCGCGTCAGGCCGTCGAGACTGCGACGCAGCTTCCGGGCGGCCGACCAGCCCATCGACACGTGGTCCTCTTGCATCGCGCTCGACGGAATCGAGTCGACGCTCGCCGGGTTTGCCAGCCGCTTGAGCTCCGACACCACGGCCGCCTGGGTGTACTGGGCGATCATGTGCCCGCTGTCGACGCCGGGGTCGGCGGCGAGGAACGCCGGCAGGTCGGCGTTCCTCGACCGGTCGAGGAACCGATCGGTGCGCCGCTCAGACATGCTCGCGATGTCGGCGATCGGGATGGCGAGGAAGTCGAGCGCGTACGCGACGGGAGCGCCGTGGAAGTTGCCGTTGCTCTCGACTCGTCCGTCGGCGAGGACGACCGGGTTGTCGACTGCCGACGCCAGTTCTCGATCGGCGACCACGGCGGCGTAGTCGACCGTGTCACGAGCCGCGCGGGCGACCTGAGGCGCACACCGCAGCGAGTAAGCGTCCAGGACGCGGTTGCAGTCGGGTCCGCGATGGCTCGCGACGATGCCCGACTCGGCGAGCATGGCACGCAGGTTGGCGGCCGACGCGGCCTGGCCCGGATGCGGCCGGAGCTCCTGAAGGTCCGCCGCGAAGACGCGATCGGTCGCCAACAGTCCCTCGACCGACATCGCGGCAGCGACATCGGCAACCTTGAGCAGCGCCCGCAGATCGTGGATCGCGAGCACGAGCATCCCGAGCATCCCGTCGGTGCCGTTGATCAAGGCCAGCCCCTCCTTGGCCTCGAGCTCGACCGGCGCGATCCCGGCGGCAGCCAGCGCCTCGCCGGCCGGCACTCGCGCGCCCGAACGATCGCGAACGTCGCCCTCGCCCATCAGAGCGAGAGCGCAGTGTGCGAGCGGCGCCAGATCGCCCGAGCAGCCGAGGCTGCCGTACTCGTGCACGATCGGCGTGATGCCGGCGTTGAGGAGGGCCACGACCGTCTGAGCGGTGTCGACCCGAATGCCGGTGCGTCCGGTCGCGAGCGTCGAGAGCCGCAGCGTCATCAACGCGCGGACGACTTCGCGCTCGACTTCGGGTCCCGACCCGGCGGCGTGCGACCGAACCAGCGACTTCTGCAACTGCGCTCGCATCGGTGTCGGAATGTGCCGCGTTGCCAAGGCGCCAAAGCCGGTGGAGATTCCATAGGCCGGCGTCGGTGCGGCCGCAAGCTCCTCGACCACGGTGCGGGCCGCCTTGATCGCCGAGACCGACTCTTCGGTGAGCGCGACCGCTGCGTTGTGTCGCGCGATGGCCACGACGTCGTCCGCACTGAGCGGCCCGACGCCGATCCGGATCTGCTGTTCCGTCAAAGTCGACGCCATAAGAGCATTGGACTCCGAGCGCCGTCAGCGTGCCAGAGCCGACCTTTCCAATCAGTCTGTAATCCGAGACTGAGGCGTCATAGGGTGTGCCCATGACTCAGGCGCAGGTACCCGCCGCATCGCGGGCGCTGCGCATGCTCCGCTACCTCGCGACGCAGCCCGAGCCGGTCCCCCTCGAGACACTGGCGCGCGCGCTCGCGATTCCGCGCAGCTCGGCATACCACCTCGTCAACGCGATGATCGAGGAAGGCTTCGTCACGCACGTCGAGGACGAGCATCGATACGGCCTCGGGGTGACGGCCTTCGAGGTCGGCGCCGGGTATCTGCGCCACGGCCCGCTGCAGCGAGTCTCGCGGCGGCCGCTCGCGGAGTTGGTCGACACGCTCGGAGAGTCCGGCCACCTCGCCGTGCTGCACGGCCGCGAAGTGTTCTACGTCGTCGAGGAACGCGCAAAGCGGCGCCCACCGCTCGTCAGCGACGTCGGCGTCCGACTGCCAGCGCAGCTGACGGCGAGCGGCCGCGCGATTCTGGCTGGTCTGCCCGCGGCTCAGGTGCGAGCGCTCTTTCCCGACCGCACCGCGTTCGTCTCGCGCACGTCGCAGGGCCCGGCAAGCCTGTCGGCGTTGACGTCACTGCTGGCCGAGACCCGGCAGCGCGGGCACGCGACCGAGTCGGGCGAGGTCACGCCCGGCCTTTCGTCCGTGGCAGTCGTCGTGCGCGACCACGTCGGCTATCCGGTCGCCGCGGTCGCGGTGACGTACGAGTCACGGGCTGACGCGCCGGTCGCGGCCTTCGTGCGCAACGTCGGTGCGACAGCGAAGCGGATCTCCCAGCGCCTCGGCGGTCACCGGTCCTGACCGACGCGCGGGCCAAGGTCGGGCTTCTCCCGTCAAGGCTGCGGCGTCACATCCAGACCGCTAGGGTGCCCCTTACGACGGCACCACCCCGGCCTTATCTCGCGTGCGATCCAGATCCGAAGGGACCCTTCCGTGTCAGGACGTCAATCCCGGCCGCGCCGAGCTGCGCTGACGATTCTCGTCGCCTCAGCGGCCGCCGGTCTCGCGCTCAGTGGCGTTCAGCCGCAGGCCGTCGCAACCACCGGCCAGACCACCGCTGACGCGATGGCTGCCCATGAGTCCAAGCTCTCGTCCGACCGACACGGCAACGTCGACACCCGCCTCGGCAGTCTCAAGACCCAGCTCCGCGACGCTCGACAGATCGTGGCCAAGCGAGGTCCGGCGTTCGAGAAGTACGCGAAGCATCTCGGCGCCCAGGCGATCCTCGACTTCAACACGGCAACCGGCACGCCGCGCAACGTTGGCAAGCTCAACGGCTACCTGACCGGCAAGTCGTCGGCCGGCGCAAAGTCGATCGCGCTGCGGTACGTCCGGGCACACCACGCGGTTCTCGGCTTGACCAAGCGCGACCTCGCGACGTTCCGGCTCGCGCGGCAGTGGACCGACGTCGCGGGCATCCGCCACCTTTCGTTCACCCAGCACGCGCGCGGCATCACGCTGTTCGGCAACGGTCTGCGCGCCAACGTCGCCAAGCACGGCCAGCTGATCTCGCTCCAGGGGTCTCCGGTCTCGGGCCTCGCCCGGATGGCCGCCAAGGCGTCGACGACGCCGGCTCTCTCCGCGTCGACGGCACGCGCAGCGGCGGCACACGACGTCGGCGGACAGGTGGCGAGGTCCGCCGTGCAGAGCCTCGGCAAGGACGGCTCGCGCACCTGGGCAAACCACGACTACGCCCGGCCGGTCTGGTTCAAGACGGCCGACGGCCTCCGCCTCGGCTGGTCGACGTACGTCCAGGCCGGGGGCGACAACCTCAA
>DATIOH010000207.1:0-6609 GCA_035473375.1 Nocardioidaceae bacterium
GCACATCCTCCTCGGCCTCATCCGCGAGGGCGAAGGCGTCGCGGCCCAGGTGCTCGTCAAGCTTGGAGCCGACCTCAACCGCGTGCGCCAGCAAGTCATTCAGCTGTTGAGCGGGTACCAGGGCAAGGAGACCGCCACGGCCGGCGGGCCGGCGGAGGGCGCCCCGTCGTCGTCCCTCGTGCTCGACCAGTTCGGCCAGAACCTCACCCAGGCGGCCCGCGAAGGCAAGCTCGATCCGGTCATCGGCCGCGAGAAAGAGATCGAGCGAGTCATGCAGATCTTGTCTCGCCGCACGAAGAACAACCCGGTTCTGATCGGCGAACCGGGCGTCGGAAAGACCACCATTGTCGCGGGCCTCGCCCAGAAAATCGTGAAGGGCGACGTCCCCGAGACCCTCAAGGACAAGCAGATCTACACGCTTGACCTCGGCGCGCTCGTCGCAGGCTCGCGTTATCGCGGTGATTTCGAAGAGCGGCTCAAGAAGGTGCTCAAGGAAATCCGCACGCGGGGCGACATCATCTTGTTCATCGACGAGATCCACACACTCGTGGGTGCCGGCGCGGCCGAGGGTGCCATCGATGCAGCGAGCATTCTCAAGCCCATGCTCGCGCGAGGTGAATTGCAGACGGTCGGAGCCACGACTCTCGACGAGTACCGCAAGCACCTCGAAAAGGACGCTGCTCTCGAGCGCCGGTTCCAGCCCATTCAGGTCGCCGAGCCGACGATTGCGCACACCATTGAGATGCTCAAGGGCCTGCGCGACCGATACGAGGCACACCACCGCGTGACGATCACCGACGAGGCTCTCGTCTCGGCGGCAACGCTCGCCGACCGCTACATCTCCGACCGATTCCTTCCCGACAAGGCAATCGACCTGATCGACGAGGCCGGGTCGCGACTGCGCATCCGCCGGATGACGGCTCCGCCCGACCTGCGTGAGTTCGACGAGAAGATCGCCGACGTGCGGCGCAAGAAGGAAGGCGCGATCGACGCGCAGGACTTCGAGTTGGCCGCTTCGCTTCGCGACGAGGAAAAGAAGCTGATCCTCGCCAAGTCCGAGCGCGAGAAGCAGTGGAAGGCCGGCGACATGGACGTCGTCGCCGAGGTCGACGAAGAGCTGATCGCCGACGTGCTCGCGACCGCGACCGGCATTCCGATCGTCAAGCTTAGCGAGGCCGAGTCCACCCGACTGATCAAGATGGAAGACGAGCTCCACAAGCGCGTCATCGGCCAGGACGAGGCCATCAAGGCCCTGTCGCGGGCGATCCGTCGTACCCGGGCCGGCCTCAAGGACCCGAAGCGTCCGGGCGGCTCGTTCATCTTCGCCGGACCGTCAGGTGTCGGTAAGACCTGGCTGTCGAAGACGCTCGCCGAGTTCCTGTTCGGCGACGAGGATGCGCTGATCCAGCTCGACATGAGCGAGTTCTCCGAGAAGCACACGATCTCGCGGCTGTTCGGATCGCCGCCTGGCTATGTGGGCTACGAAGAGGGCGGACAGCTCACAGAGAAGGTTCGGCGCAAGCCGTTCTCCGTGGTCTTGTTCGACGAGGTCGAGAAGGCGCACCCCGACATCTTCAACTCGCTGTTGCAGATTCTTGAGGAGGGCCGGCTCACCGATTCGCAGGGCCGGGTCGTCGACTTCAAGAACACCGTCATCATCATGACGACCAACCTCGGCACTCGCGACATCGCCAAGGGGCTCAACCTCGGATTCCAGCAGGCCAACGACCAGCAAGGGTCGTACGACCGGATGAAGGCGAAGGTCTCCGAGGAGCTCAGGCAGCACTTCCGCCCGGAGTTCCTGAACCGCGTCGACGAGATCATCGTGTTCCCGCCACTCACCCAGGACGAGATCATCTCGATGGTCGACTACATGATCGAGGCCGTCGAGATCCGGATGAGGGATCGCGACATGGCTCTCGAGCTGACGACGGCGGCCAAGGAACTGCTCGCCACCCGTGGGTTCGACCCCGTGCTCGGTGCTCGGCCGCTCCGGCGGACCGTGCAGCGTGATATCGAGGACATCCTCGCCGAGAAGATGCTGTACGGCGAGGTCGGTCCCGGCCAGATCGTGCTCGTCGGCGTCGAGGGCGAAGGAGCCAAAGCGACCTTCACCTTCAAGGGAACCCCGAAGTCCGAGCTCCCCGACGCGCCGCCGATCGAGGAGGTCGGTGCCGGGCCGGTCGACGTCGGGCCGGTCGACGACGCAATGCCGCCGTCGGGCACCTGACCAACCGCTGACTGCTGGCGATCCGCTAGCCAGGCAACTGCAGGGAGTCCTCGCCCGCCGCGACGACGAGCCCGTCGTCGATGAGCGACGCGAGGGCTCGCTCGCGTTGGGTGCGGTCGTCCCAGGCGGCCTCGACAGCGGCTTTCGGCACAGCGCCCTCGGCGTCGCGGAGCACCGCAAGGATCCGTCCACGACACTGCCGGTCGGTCCCGGCATACGTCTGCGCCTTGCGCGGCGGTCCGTCGTCGGGCGGATAGCCGTCGGCTCGCCAGCGGCACCCGTCTCGAAGGGGGCACGGGACGCACTTCGGCGATGTCGCCGTGCAGAGCAGGGCGCCGAGCTCCATCAGGCCGACGCTCCAGGTCGCAGCGACATCGCCGTCAGACGGCAGCATCGACTCCGCGAGCTCGCGTTCGGTCCGGCTGATCGATGTCGGAGGCAGCGACGCACCAGAGAAGGCGCGGGCGATCACGCGACGAACGTTGGTGTCGAGCACGACGGCGCGCCGTCGGTAGGCGAAGGCGGCGACCGCCGACGCGGTGTACTCGCCGACGCCCGGCAGCGAGCGAAGTGTTTCGACGTCGCCCGGCACAACACCGTCGTGCTCTTCGTCGACGACGGTCGCCGCCTCGTGGAGGCGAAGGGCGCGCCGCGGATAGCCCAGCCGACCCCACATCCGGACTGCCTCGCCGGGAGAGTCTGCGGCGAGAGCGCCTGGTGTCGGCCAGCGATGGATCCACGCCTCATAGGCGGGATGAACGCGGGCGACCGGCGTCTGCTGCAGCATGACCTCGCTGACCAAGACGCGCCATCCGTCGACACCTGTCTCGCGCCAGGGCAGTTGCCGGGCGTTGGCGGCGTACCAACGCAGGACCTGTTCGTGGACGGGATCGCTGGTCATCTCGACCGCGATGATCGCAGATCGGTCGGCGGCGTCGTTGCCGGGAAAGCCCTGGCCGTCGCGTTAGCGTGACGTGGTGAGCAGCGTGATGCGACCCGCGGGCCGGCTGCCGGCCCGCGTCTACTGGGTCAGGCGCGCACTGCTCGGCGTCGTGTTGCTCTTGGTCGTGAGCATGGTCTGGTGGGGCGTCGGACGCGCGTTCGGCGGTGGCGACGACGCGAGTGCGTCGTCAGGACCCCCGGCGTCTGGGAGTGGGGAGGCGACGGCGCCAACGGCGGAGGGCCAACGGGGCAGCAGGACAAGCCGGCCGCCGACCAGAATCCGGGCAGGCATCGACAGCACCACGACAAGCCCGCGCACCACCGACCCGTCGCGCCGTCTGGCCCGTGCGCACCGACCGACGTCGACATCTCGGTCGTCGTGCATGACTCCAAGGCCGGCCATGCGAACCCGGTCGGACTCAAGCTGACCAGCGTCGGCACTCCGGCCTGCACCCTCGCGATCACCTCCGACAGCCTCGCGCTGCGCATCACGTCGGGATCTGATGTCGTGTGGTCAAGCGACAGCTGCCCCAACGCCATCCTCGCTCGCGAGCTCGTCATACGCGCCCACAAGCCGGTGGTCTACACGTTCGACTGGGACGGCCGTCGCTCGACGGAGACCTGCGCGCAAGCGGGCAAGGTCGCCGAGCCCGGCGGGTACTGGGCTGAGGCGGCCCTCATCGGAGCGGACGTGCACCGCGCGTACTTCGACGTGACGTAGCCACCGACCCACGGTTGAGCGGTCAGGTTGTTGGCGTGAGCGGTCAGGTTGTTGGCGTGAGCGGTCAGGTTGTTGGCGTGAGCGGTCAGGTTGTGGGCGTGAGCGGTCGGGTTGTTCCGGCCGTGGCTGAGGTTGACAGTGCGGGTGGTGCCGTTCTTTCCCTGCCCCTGGTTGAGCGGTCAGCTATTCGCGGTGACGCTCGCTGGCGCTTCGCTTCCTTCACCGCGAATAGCTGACCGCTCAACGTGCCCTGACGCTCGTCTGCACGTCGCGTGCTACCTGCTTGGGGTTCTTCCCTGGCGGGCGTGCTGCCCATGGCTGGGGTGTGCCCTGACGCTCGTCTGCACGTCGCGTGCTGCCTGCTTGGGGTTCTTCCCTGGCGGGCGTGCTGCCCGTGGCTGGGGTGTGCCCTGACGCGGGTCTGCACGTCGCGTGCTACCTGCTTGGGGTTCTTCCCTGGCGGGCGTGCTGCCCATGGCTGGGGGTGCCCGCTTGCCGCTTGCGTCTCGCGTTCAAGCTGATGGGGTTCTTCCCTGGCTGAGGTGGTGCCTTGAGGTGGGCTGGTTAGACGTAGCGTTCGAGAATGCTGGACTCGGCAAGGCGGGACAGGCCTTCGCGGACGGAGCGGGCGCGGCCGTCGCCGACGCCGTCGACCGTCTGCAGGTCGTCGATGCTGGCCGCGAGGAGCTTCTGCAGAGTCCCGAAATGGTCGACGAGGCGTTCGACCACCGTCGACGGCAGGCGCGGCACCTTGGCGAGCAGGCGGTAGCCGCGAGGGCTGACGGCGCTGTCGAGGTTGTCGGCCGAAACGAGTCCGAACGGCGCGATGACGCTCGCGATGTCGAGCAGTTCGGTCGACGAGAGCGCATCGATGTCGGCGAGCACGTCGGCTGCCGAGCGGCCACGGCGGTTGTCGGGCAGGTAGTCGCGGACCACGAGCTCACGGTCGTGCACGACCCCGGCGACCAGCTCGTCGAGCTGGAGGGCCAGCAGCCGACCGTCGGTGCCGAGCTCGAGCACGTAGTCCTCGATCTCGCTGGCGATGCGCAGCACCATCTCGAGCCGCTGCGCCACGGAGGCGACGTCGCGAACCGTGACCAGGTCCTCGATCTCGAGGGCAGACAGCGTGCCGGACACCTCGTCGAGCCGAAGCTTGTACCGCTCGAGGGTGGCCAGGGCCTGGTTCGCGCGAGAGAGGATCGCGGCGGCGTCTTCGAGGACGTACCGAACGCCGTCGACATACAAAGCGATGATGTGCATCGACTGCGACACCGAGATCACGGGAAAGCCCGTCTGCTTGGCGACCCGGTCGGCGGTGCGGTGCCGGGTGCCTGTCTCTTGGGTGGGAATGGTCGAGTCGGGCATCAAGTGCACGCCGGCCTGGACGATGCGCGTCGCGTCGCGATCGCAGACGATCGCGCCGTCCATCTTCGCGAGCTCGCGCACACCGGTGGACGAGAACTCGACGTCGAGGAGGAACCCTCCGGTGCTGATCGACTCGACGGTCTTGTCGTAGCCCATCACCACCAAGGCGCCGGTGCGCCCCCGGAGAATGCGTTCGAGGCCTTCGCGAAGGTCGGTGCCCGGCGCGACGGCCGCCAGAGTTGCGCGCAGGCGAAGGTCCGTTTCGTGCGGATCGACTCCAGCCCCAGCCACGTTTGCCCCTTCGTCACGCAGACGATGCGGGTTCAGTGTAAATGCTCACAGCCGAGGTCCCGACACGATCGCCCCGGCAGCAGGCGGTGCCCCGTGCCTCAGTGCGGGCCGTGCGGCTCGAACGTTCCTCGAGACGGGCGAGCTGCGTCGGCTCCGACGAGCTGGACGGCCCGGAGCGCCGACCAGACATCGGCCTGCTCGATCACGTCGAGTCCGTCGATCGTCGGAAGGCGGGCGTCGCCCGCGCCCGAGTGCTCGGGCACGACTGCCGTGGTGAAGCCGAGCCGCGCCGCTTCGGTGAGCCGCTGGGCGACGGACGGCACCCGGCGAAGCTCGCCGGCGAGTCCGACCTCGCCGAGCGCGACCACACCCGCGGGTATGGGGCGGTTGAGTGCGCCGCTGGCGAGCGCGAGCGCAATCGCCAGGTCGGCTGAGGGCCCGCGCAACGCGACACCGCCGACGCTCGAGGCGTAGACGTCGTGGCGTCCGAGCGACAGTCCGACCCGCCGTTCGAGCACGGCGAGAAGCATCGCCAACCGCGCGGAGTCGAGCCCGCTGACTGCCCGTCTGGGCGATGCGAGAACGGAGTCGGCGACCAGGGCCTGCACCTCGCTGACGAGCGGTCGGCGGCCCTCGAGCGTCACTGTGATGCACGTGCCGGACGTCGGCGCGCTGTGCCGCGAGAGGAACAGGCCGCTGGGGTCGGCGATCTCGACGATGCCGTCGTCGCCCAGGTCGAAGCAGCCGATCTCGTCGACCGGTCCGAAGCGGTTCTTGACGGCTCTCAACAGCCGAAGCCGCGAGTTGCGGTCGCCCTCGAACTGCAAGACGACGTCGACGATGTGCTCGAGTGCGCGCGGCCCGGCGATCGACCCGTCCTTCGTCACATGGCCGACCAGAAGAATGGGCAGCCCCCGCTCCTTCGCCACCCGGACGAGTGCGGCCGCCACGGCTCGCACCTGAGTCACGCCACCGGCGTTGCCGTCGACGTCGGCGCTGGCGATGGTCTGCACCGAGTCGATGACCAGGAGGCCGGGTTTCACGGCGTCGACATGCCCGA
>DATIOH010000208.1:0-6937 GCA_035473375.1 Nocardioidaceae bacterium
GGCCGTGCAGTTCCTCGTGGACGCGACAGCGGCGGGACTGGTCGACGCCCGCGACGAGATTCGGAGCGCGGTCGACGCGTTCGTCTCCGCAGGCGGCTTCTTCGGCAGCACGAACACTGACACCGAGGACCCAAAGGAGAACGTCAGCTACGCGATCGCGTTCGAGACGCTGCTCGCGGCCGGCGAGCTGCTCGACGACCAAGCGACCGTCGATGCGGCCTACGAGCTATGCCTACGCCCGCTCACCCGTTTCGAACTCGTCCGCGACCTCAACGGGCAGCGCACGAAGGGGCTGCTGTTCATGGAGGACGCATGGAACGCCGCCTGCACCTGGGAGACAGCGCAGGTCTCGCACGCCTATCTCGTCGCCTACGGCGACACCGGTCACCGGCCGTATGTGCTCAAGGCGCTCACCATTCTCCGGGCGATGGCCCTCCACCATCACGGCCCGTTCGGCTTCCTCACCGAAGCGGTCGACTGGGACGGCCACTCCCCGACGCTGCGGCACTTCCCCGGCGAGCGATACGGCGACATCGCGACGACGCACCCCTTCCTGAACAACCTCCAAGTCGTGCTGCCGACGGTCGCGTTCCTCGAACGGTTCGCGCGCGCGGTCAAGGTCGACGACGGTGAGTTCCTGTTCGACGTCGAGGGAAACCGGCTGTGCTCCATGCCGCCTCCTGCCGCCGACTGGATGACGCCGTGACCGCGCCCGCCCCGCCGGGAGTGAAGCCGGCCGAGGACAACCCCGATCTGACGCTCGAGGCGGCCCGCGCGACAGTCCGGCACGAGGCAGCGGCTCTCGAACAGCTCGCGGCGCACCTCGACTCCGCCTTCGTCCACGCCGCCGAGGCGCACCACGGCGATCTCGGCATGGTCGTGCCCGACGACACGCTGGTCGCGATCTCGTTCTCCGGCGCCACGGTCGAGGTCCTCGACTTCGCGCGCGCCGTGCGCGAACGCGGCAGCAGCATCATCGCCATCGTCGGCCGGCCCGACAGCGAGCTCGGACGACTCGCCGACCACACGCTCCTTCTGCACGTCGAGATCGAGGCCGACCCCATCGGCGTCACCCCGACGACCTCGAGCACGGCGACGCTCGCCCTCGGCGACGCCTTGGCGGTGGCTCTCATGACGCTGAGCGGCTTCGACGTCGCGCAGTTCCGCCGTCACCATCCGGGCGGCCACCTCGGCGAGCGACTGCGCAGCGAAGAAGAACGTCCTCCCGTCACCATTCCCGCGAGCGACGGCGTCTGATGCCACCGTCCTCGGAGGCGCCCATTCGGTGGGGTGTCATGGGCTCCGGCGAGATCGCGGAGGCATTCGTCGGCGACATGGTGCATGCGGCGGGGTCGACGGTCGTCGCGATCGGTTCTCGCACCCAACGGAGGGCGGACGAGTTCGGCACGGCCTTCGACATCCCCCATCGGCACGGGACCTACCAGGCGCTCGTCGACGATCCCGAGGTTGATGCGGTGTATGTCTGCGTGCCGCATCCGTGGCATGGCGACGCGACCATGCTGGCGCTCGGCGCGGGCAAGGCGGTTCTCTGCGAGAAGCCGTTCATGCTCAATGCCCGCGAGGCGCGTGACGCGGTGGGTCTTGCCCGGGCGCAGGGCGTCTTCCTGATGGAGGCGATGTGGACCCGCTGGTTGCCACACGTCCGCAAGGTGCGCGAGCTCATCGCCGACGGTGCGATCGGTGCGGTGACCGCCGTCCACGCCGACCACAGCGGGGTCTTTCCGTTCGATGCCGCCAACCGCATGTATGACCCGGGACTCGGCGGCGGCGCACTGCTCGACCTCGGCGTCTACGCCGTCTCATTCGCCTCCGACCTGCTCGGTCGGCCGAGCCGGATCAGCGCGGTCAGCACGCCGACCTCGACCGACGTCGATGCCGAGACCAGCATGCTGTTCGAGCACGAGTCCGGCGCCCACGCGGTGCTGACCTGCTCCCTCCGCTCCGAGGCGTCCAACCGAGCGGTCGTCGTCGGCACCTTGGGCCGGATCGAGATCGCGGCAGCCTGGTACGGGCCCTCGGCGGTCACACTCATCCCCGCCGAGGGGTCGCCGACGACGTTCGGCCAGGACCCGGTCGCCGGCTACGGCCTCCAGGTCGAGATCGACGAGGTTGAACGGTGTCTGCGCGCCGGATCCCTCGAGAGCGACGTCCTGCCGCTCGACGAGTCGGTCGCGATCATGGAGACGCTTGACGAGGTTCGACGCCAGATTGGGCTGCGCTACCCGTCCGAGGACGACCTGGACGACGCAGCTTCGCGATGAGCGACCCGCAGGCGTGGCTGCGGACTGCGCGCCGCCGGGTGTTCCTCGACATGCATCTGCCGGACTGGACGGCCGACGCCCTCTCCGCCGACGACCCGGCGCGCGCGGTCTCGCCGGCCATCGCGAGCGAGATCGCATCACGGCTCGACCCCGAGCGGATCGTCGCCGAGCTGCGCCGCGCCGAGGTGCAGGCCGTCGTCGTGTTCGCGAAGTGCCAGTACGGCAACTACTACGCCGATCTGCCGGGTCGGCGGCTGCACACCGGACTCGGCGGTCGCGACTTCCTCCGCGAGATGACCGCGGCCGCGCACGCCAGCGATATCCGGGTCCTCGCCTACTACTCGAGCCGCTGGGATGCGCACGCGGCTCGACTGCATCCCGAGTGGCGGCAGCTCGATCCGGACGGCGCCCCGACGCCGGGTCGGTGGCCGTCGCTGTGCTTGAGCGGCCCGTATCGGGACCGGGTGCGCGAGGACCTTCGATCGATCGTCTCGGACTATGACGTCGACGGCATCTGGCTCGACATGGTGCACGGCGCGCCATGCCACGCCGCGTACTGCCGCGAGCAGTTCGCCGAGGCAACGGGGCGGCCGATGCCGACATCGACCGACGACGTCGGCTATCTCGAGCTGCTTCGGTGGCAGTCGGCGTCCATCACCGGCTACCTGAGCTCATGCCGCGAGGTCGTCGCGTCGGCCGAGCCGCGACGCGCCTTTGTCGTCAACTACTACGGGACGACCGTCTCCGATGCGCGCGAGGGCCTGACGCTTGCCCACCTCGACCTCTCAGACATCGGCTCGACCGAGGGATACAGCGAGTGGCACGGGCTGCTCCATCCGAGCTTCGCCGCGCGCTTCCTGCGCATGGCCGCCCACGACCGCCCCTTCGAGATCCTGGTCAGCCGATTCGCGAACACCTGGGACTACTCGGTGCGCCCGCTCGCGCAGCTGCGGTTCGAGGCATTCACGGTGGCGGCGAACGCCGGCGCGGTCAACGTCGACGACGCGCCGTACCACGACGGCGGGCTCGAGGCGGCCGTGTACGACCAGGTCGCGAAGGTCTACGACGAGATCCGACATCGCACGGCCTGCCTCGTCGACGCGCAGCCGGTCCGCTACGCGGCGATCTACCACTCCGAGACGAGCCGCCTTCTGGACGTAGTCCTCGGCCGTCCCAGGCAGCCGTCCGGCGACGTGGTCGAGCCAAGCGACCTCAATCCCGGGCCCTCCGACCTGATTCCGGGCGTCCTCGGCACTTTCAAGGCATTGCTCGAGTCGCACCTGCCCGTCGACCTCGTCGACGGCGCCCGAGAGGGCCTCGACGGCCTGCTCCGGTATCGCGCCGTCGTCGTCGACAACGTCCTGCACCTGTCCGATGACGAGGTCGATGCCCTCGAGGAGTACGTGCGCCACGGCGGCGGACTCGTCGTCACGGGCGGAACGGCGCTTTACGACCGCGATGGGCGCCCGCGCGAGCACCCCCGGTTCGCGCGGCTGCTCGGAGTCGAACGCCCTCGCCGCGGGCGATTCACGTATCCGTACGTCTGCCTCGGCGACAACCCGCTGACGCGCGGCCTGCCGACCTTCCCGCATCCGCACTACCTCGGTGCGTGGGAGATGGTCGTGCAGGCGCCCGACGTCAAGGTCGCTGCGACCCGTCGCGATCCGATCATCGAGACGTCCGACGCGGTCTTCTTCCACAACAACCTGCCCCCGCCGGGTCCGGACGAGGGACATCCGTTCATCGTCTACCGACAGGTCGGCGCTGGGCGGATCGCCTGCTGCGCAGGCCTGCCGGGAAGCAACGTCGCCCGCTTCGGGCTGCCGTTCTACCGCGACGTGATTGCCGCACTCGTCTCGTGGACGGCCGGCGAACCTCCGCTGGTGACCTGCCGGGCGGGCAGCGAGACCGAGCTGGCGGCCACCCGGGTCGGCGACGACCTCGTCGTCCATCTGATCACCGGCCGGCCTGCTCGCGCGGTCCGATTCGGAGCGTGGCGAACGGCCGACACCATCGACCAGATTGCGCAGATCGGAGAGGTCGAACTGCTCGTGCACGGAGCGGTCGACGGCGCCGAGCGGATGTATCCACGCGAGCGTCTCGCCCTGAACGACAGCGACGTGGCCGGGGTTGTGCGGATCACGCTGCCGTCGGGAAGCGACTGGGAGACGATCCGGGTGTCACTACGACACCCGTGAGCCTCAGCCGTGATCGAGGCGGAACCTGCCGACGGGGCCTGGCGCGAACGTGCATGCTTCGCCATACGTCGGGACCACGCCGTGCCCGCACCCGCCGAAGCCGGTCTCGTAGCCGCGACGCGCGCCGTTGAACTTGATCGCGTACTCGTCGGAGTCCAGGCCGTCCATGCGGAAGACGCCGCTCGCGTTGGTCGTGTCAGAGGCGATCAGGTCGAGCGTCACCGGGTCGCGCAGGGTCACGACGATGCCGCCGACCTGTGCCCCGGTCGACGAGTTGACGACCATCCCCTTGAGGTACGTCGGGAAGCCAGCTGCTGACTGGGAGCCGGGATTGGCCCCTGAGTGGGCGGCCGACGCGGTCGGCGCGGCGAGGGCGCCGGCGGCGAGCAGCGCCGTCCCGCACACGGCGGCCTGCACGAGGCGCAGGATGCGCCGGCGGGCAGGCACAGGCAGAGGGTTGGACGTCGGCACGGAGGTGATCCTTCGAGGTCGTGGGGCTTCGCGGGCACGGAGCCAGCGAGGGTCGCCAGCCCATCGTGACCAGGTGGAGTCGCCGATGTCTGCGAAATACGCGCGAATCGGCCGAAGATCCGACCCCTGGACCCTTGAGAACGCTCGGAATGCCCAGGCATTGCCCCGGCACATCGCGGGGTCGGATCGATGCGGCTACTCGGTCGTGATGGCGTTGAGGACGTTGAGCTTCGACGCCCGCCGAGCCGGTAGCGCGGCGGCGAGGATGCCGAAGATCACCGCGGCGACCACAAAGATCGCCAGCTGACCCCACGGGATGCTCAAGACATCGATGCCGTCGTCGCGCAGCGCGCGTTGCACCGCGATTCCGAACGTCACCCCGAGGATCAGGCCGAGGACAGTTCCGAGCAGCGCGATCACGACGGACTCGAGGCGAACCATTCGCTTGAGCTGGCGGCGACTCAACCCGACGGCGCGCAGCAGCCCGACCTCGCGAGTCCGCTCGATGACCGACAGGGCCAACGTGTTCACGATGCCCATGATCGCGATGATGATCGCGAGCCCGAGGAGCGCGTAGATGATGTACAGGAAGATATTGATCTGCGCGCGCTGCTCGTCGATGAACTCCTGCTGATTCTTCAGCGTGACCGTCGGAACGCCGGCCAGCTCCTTGTCGATCGCGGCTCGCACCGTCGACTCCGACGCGCCCGGCGCCAGCGCGATGAACAGGTAGTAGTCCTGCGGCGCGACGGCCCCCTTGTCGAGCGTGTTGAGGGTGACGAGGTAGCTCGACGGCATCGAGTTGGCCGCGAATGTTCCGGCGATCTTGAGTGGCTGCGTCCCACCTTGCAGCTTGAGGTCCACCGTCTGACCGAGGCGGTAGTCGCCGCCCTTGAACGCGTTCGCGTCCATGAAGATCGTGTGGTCGTTGAGCCCCGCGAAGGCGCCCGCCATGACCTGGATGTTGAGCGCCGTGGCGATCTCGGCTGGGTCAGCGGCTCCAACGAAGGCGTCGTTGCCGTTGATCTTGGCGTCGAGCGCGCGGAACTCGGCGACCGTGCCGACGCCGTCGACGTCGCGTACCTTCTCGGCCAGCGTCGGAGAGAATCCCTGGCCGGTCGCATTCGACACGACGAGCTGTGCGGTCAGCGTCGAGCTGATCGACTTGTCGAGGCTCGATGCCAGCGACGCTCCGAAGACCGACATCAGCGACATCAGGGTGATGCCGATCATCAGGGCGCTCGCAGTCGCTGCGGTTCGCCGCGGATTGCGCAGGGAGTTCTCCGTTGCCAGGACGCCGACCGTGCCGAACACCGGTTTGTAGACCCACCCGACGGCACGCACGATCGGCCGGCCGACAACCGCGGCCGTCAACGAGACGCCGACAAGGATCGCGAGCGTTCCGATGCCCAGATACACGAGCGGCTTGCTGATGTCTCGGAACAGGGCGACCCCGTCGAGCGCAGCTCCGCCGACGACAAGGATCGAACCGATGATGAGGCGTACGCGCAGCGACGACTCGGGCAGCGCGACGTCGTCTCGCATGGCAGCGACCGGCGGGATGCGCGACGCGCGCCGCGCCGGAAGATAGGCGGCGATCAGCGTGACCACGAGTCCGACGGCGTAGGCGATGACGATCGTGCGCACCTTGAGGGGGAACGACGCCGACCCGATGTCGAGGCCGATGACGCCGAACAGCCACTTGAGGCCGAGAGCCAGCAGATACCCGAGGCCGATCCCCACCGTCGAGCCGATGAACCCGACGGCGAGCGCCTCGGCGATCACCGCCCGGTTGACCTGACGACGCGAGGCGCCCATCGCCCGCAGCAGCGCAAGCTCGCGGCTTCGCTGCGCGACCAGGATCGAGAACGTGTTGATGATGAGGAAGGTGCCGACCACGAGGGCGATCGCCGCGAACACCAGGAGGAAGGTGTTGATCCCGCTCAGGATCGACCCGATGGCGTCCTCGTTCTTCTTCGCCAGCTT
>DATIOH010000209.1:0-13519 GCA_035473375.1 Nocardioidaceae bacterium
GCACTGGCCGTCGGCGCCGACGTGTCCGACCCAGCCGCGGTCGACGCAGCGGTCAAGCGGGTCACCGCCGAGCTCGGCGCGCCGACCGTACTGGTCAACAACGCCGGCATCACCCGCGACAACCTGCTGTTCAAGATGAGCGACGACGACTGGGACGCCGTGCTCGCCGTGCACCTGCGCGGCGCCTTCCTGATGAGCCGCGCGGTCCAGGGGCACCTGACGACGGCTGGATGGGGGCGGATCGTCAACCTGTCGAGCGTGTCGGCGCTCGGCAACCGCGGACAGGCCAACTACGCAGCAGCCAAGGCCGGCATGCAGGGCTTCACGAAGACGCTCTCGATCGAGCTCGGCAAGTTCGGAGTCACGGTCAATGCGATCGCGCCGGGTTTCATCGTGTCTGACATGACCAAGGCGACCGCCGCACGCGTCGGAGTGCCGTTCGACGACTTCATGGCAGCTCGGGCCGCCGACACACCCGTGCCCCGAGTCGGTGTTCCCGACGACATCGCGCACGCCGTGTCGTTCTTCGTCAGCGAAGGCGCGTCGTTCGTCAGCGGGCAGGTGCTGTATGTCGCCGGCGGACCCAGGGGGTAACGCGATGCACCGTTTCGAGACCCGTGCCGACCTCGACGCCGCCGTCGGCCAACACCTGGGCCACAGCTCGTGGCTGACGATCGACCAGCAGCGGATCGACCTCTTCGCGGACGCGACCGACGACCACCAGTGGATTCACGTCGACCCCGCTCGGGCCGCCTCCGGGCCGTACGGGTCGACAGTGGCGCACGGCTACCTCACGCTCTCGCTGGTGCCCGCGCTCGTCGGCGAGGTGCTCGACTACCCCGGCTGGCCCGCGAAGCTCAACTACGGCAGCGACAAGGTGCGCTTTCCGGCAGCAGTGCCCGTTGGCAGCCGAGTACGCGCCGGCGTCGAACTGCAGGCAGTCCGCAAGACGGCGTCCGGCATCCAGGTGGCCAACCGGGTGACGGTCGAGGTCGAGGGATCCGACCGCCCCGCGCTGGTTGCCGAGACGCTCACGCTCCTGATGTAGTCCCAAAGTGCCTCCACTTTGGGGCCGTCCAGCTGCCCAAACTGGAGCCACTTTGGGGACTCACGCGTGTCAGCTGATGCGGTCGAGCACGATCCGGTGCGGCGTCATGCCCTCGGGGCCGTCGCTCTCATAGCCGTCGGCATCGGAAGCCACGTCGTAGCCGCCGGCAAGGGCGTCGCCAGCCCGCGCGAAACGGTCGGGCTCGTCGGTCAGCAAGGTCAACAGGGGCTCGCCTTCCTGCACTCGATCGCCCGGTTTGGCGTGCATGACGACGCCCGCTCCCGCCTGGACCGGGTCCTCCTTCTTTGCCCGTCCGGCACCGAGCCGCCAGGCGGCGATGCCGACTGCCAGTGCGTCAAGCCGGGTTAGGGTGCCGGTCGCAGGGGCAGCCACGACATGGCTCTCGCGCGCCGTCGGAAGTGGCGCGTCGGGGTCGCCGCCCTGGGCCGCAATCATCGCCCGCCAGCTGTCCATCGCCGATCCGTCGGCGAGCCGGTCGGCCGGGTCGACGCCGTCGACGCCCGCGGCCGCGAGCATCTCGCGAGCCAGGGCCAGCGTGAGCTCGACGACGTCAGCTGGCCCGCCGCCGGCGAGCACATCGAGCGACTCCTGCACCTCGATCGCATTGCCTGCGGTCAGCCCCAGCGGCGTCGCCATGTCGGTGAGCAGCGCGACAGTGGTCACGCCCGCATCGGAGCCGAGGTCGACCATCGTGCGCGCCAGCTCGCGGGCGTCCTGGAGGTTCTTCATGAATGCGCCGGTGCCGACCTTCACGTCGAGCACCAGCGCACCCGTGCCCTCGGCGATCTTCTTCGACATGATGCTGCTGGCGATCAGGGGAATCGACTCGACGGTGCCAGTGACGTCGCGCAGCGCGTACAGCTTCTTGTCCGCGGGCGCGAGCGTCGAGCCGGCCGCGCACACCACGGCTCCAACTTGCTCGAGCTGCTCGATCATGCCGTCATAGGTGACGTCGGCCCGCCAACCGCTGATCGACTCGAGCTTGTCGAGGGTGCCCCCGGTGTGGCCGAGCCCGCGCCCCGACAACTGCGGCACCGCCACCCCGCACGCCGCGACCAGCGGAGCCAGCGGCAGGGTGATCTTGTCGCCCACGCCGCCGGTCGAGTGCTTGTCGGACGTCGGACGAGACAGAGCGCTGAAGTCCATCCGCTCGCCGGTCGCGATCATCGCCGCGGTCCAGCGGCTGACCTCGCGCCGCGTCATGCCGTTGAGCAGGATCGCCATCGTCAGCGCCGACATCTGCTCGTCGGCGACAACGCCCCGTGTGTACGCGTCGACGACCCAGTCGATCTGCGGGTCAGACAGCTCGTGCCTGTCTCGCTTCGCGACGATGACGTCGACGGCGTCGAACGGCTCAGCCATCACTCCTCCTCGATCACCGTAGTCACCTCGATCGCCGCGGCGAATCGCCACAAACGCGTCATGCGGCGCTCACCGGCACAGACTCGAAGCCGCGCAGCACGAATGTTGGGCGACGCTCCGGCTCGCCCGCCAGTCGAAGGCTCGGGAAGGTACGAGCCAGCAGGCTGAGTGACTCGGCCAACTCGACCCGCGCCAACGGCGCACCCAGACAGAAGTGAACGCCCGCGCCGAAGGCGATGTGCGGATTGGGGTCGCGCGCCAGATCGAGCCGGTCGGGCTCGTCGAACACGGCGGCATCGCGGTTTGCCGAGCCCAGCAGCACGGCGATCTTCTCGCCGGTCACCACCGACTGGCCTGCGACGTCGACGTCGGCGGTCGCCGTGCGCTCGAACAGCTGCAGGGCCGAGTCGAAGCGCAGCATCTCCTCGACCGCGGTCACCGGGGTGACGCTGCCATCGCACAGGCGACGCCACTCGGCAGGGCTCGTGAGGGTCGCGACGAGCCCGTTGCCGAAGACGTTGACCGACGCCTCGTGGCCGGCGTTGAGCAGCAGGATCGCCGATGCGAGCGCCTCGTCGTCCGTGAGCCCGTCGTCGCCCTCTTGGGCTCGGATGAGATCGCTCAGTAGGTCGTCGCGCAGGTCGTCGCGGCGCTCGGCGATCAGCTCGCGCATGTAGTCGGCGAACTCTTGGCTCGCCCGCAAGGCGGCGTCCTCGACATCAGGCCCGATCGAGGGCTCGTACATGCGGACGATTGCCTGCGACCAGTTGCGCAGCCGAGCGAAGTCCTCAAGCGGGGCGCCGAGCAGCTCGGCGATCACGAGCACGGGCAGCGGCTCGGCGAAGTCGCTCAGCGCGTCGAAGCCGTTCGGGTCGACGTCGGCGAGCAGCTCGGCGCCGATCTCGGCGACCCGCGGCCGCATCCGCTCGACGTGTCCGCGGGCGAACGCCGTCGACACCTGCCGGCGCAGTCGACCGTGTGCAGGCGGCTCGTTCTCCATCATCTGGTTGCGATGCAGCAGATTGAAAGGTTCGTATCGGGCGACCGGCTCGCGGTCGTGCCAGATCCGCCCCAGCCGCCGCGTGCGCAGTGCTGCGTTGCACGCGTCGTGCGCGACCACCATCCACGTCTGGCTGGCCTCGTGCCAGCCGATCGGCCCGTCGGCTCGCTGCTGCGCAAAGTGCGGGTAGGGGTCGACCGCAAACCCCGGGTCGGCAAAGTCGAGCGAGCAGGTCGGACGCTGGGTCATCGGGTCATCAGGGTCATCGCGTCGCCAGGTCATCGGGACCGAAGGCATCAGGCAGGATCTCCGCCATCGGCCGCACGCCGTGCACCGTGAGGATGAGCATTCCGGGCGCGGCGTGCTCCCAGATCACCTGCCGGCAGCGGCCACACGGCATCAGCACGTTGCCGTGGCGATCGACGCAGACCGCGGCGACGAGCTTCCCGCCGCCGGTCGCGTATAACGACGACACCATCCCGCACTCGGCGCACAGGCCGACACCGTAGGACGCGTTCTCGACGTTGCATCCGACGACGACTCGGCCGTCGTCGACGAGGGCGGCAGCCCCGACCTGAAAGTCGGAGTACGGCGCGTACGCGTGGTGCATCGCTTCCGTTGCCGCTGCCTGAAGCTGCTCCCAGTCGACCTCCGGCATCAGATCGACTGGCCCCGCCGGTATCTCAACCCGTCAGCGGCGGGCATCCGCAATCGCTGGGATGCGAGGGCGAGGACGAGGAGCGTCGCGACGTACGGAGTCAGGCCGACCAGATCGCGATTGATCGAGTCGGTCAGCAGCCACCAGGCCCCGAACGCGAGCCCGAAGCCACCTATGACCGCGCCCGCAAGCTGCTTACCTTGATAGACCCGGAGCAGTGCGAACGCGATCAAGGCGATCGCCACTACCAGCAAGAGCGCGTGCACGGCAGATGCGCTGCGCAACGGCAGGCTGTCGGTGTAGCCGAACATCAGCGCCCCGACCACAGTGCCGCCCGGACGCCAGTTGCCGAAGATCATCGCCGCCAGGCCGATGTATCCGCGGCCGTTGGTCTGGCCGGCGGTGAATCCGCTCGACGACACGATGGTGAGGAAGGTACCGCCGATGCCGGCCAGCGCGCCCGACACGACGACCGCGACGTACTTGTACGCGTACACGTTGACGCCGAGCGACTCGGCGGCGGCCGGGTTCTCGCCGCAGGAGCGGAGTCGGAGGCCGAACGACGTGCGCCACAAGATCCACGCAGTCGCGACGACGAGGACGACGACCAGGATGGTAAGCGTGGAGACCTCCTTCGTCGCGGCCGCGACGAAGGACGAGAGGTCCGAGATCAGGAACCAGTGTTGGTCGGCAAGCGACGTCGCTGCGTCGGATATCCCGGGAATGGTGATCTCCCCCGGTCGATCGAGCCCGGTGAGCTGCTTGAACCCGCCCCCGGAGAGGTCGGCGAAATAGGTCTCGGCAAGGAAGTTCGCAGCACCTGCCGCCATGATGTTGATCGCGACGCCGGAGACGATGTGGTCGACGCCGAAGGTGACCGTCGCGAGGGCATGAAGCAGCCCGCCGAGAGCACCCATCAGCGCACCGCCGACCACGCCCATCCACGGTCCGTAGTAGTACGTGAAGTAGGCGGCGCCCCACGTGCCGAGGATCATCTGGCCCTCGAGGCCGATGTTGACGACGCCGGCCCGCTCGCTCCAGAGGCCGCCGAGTCCGGCAAGCAGGATCGGGCAGGTGGCGATGACCGCCGCCTTGATGGTGTTGGTCGCGGCGAGGTCGTCGGCTCCCGTCACCACCCGCACGAATGACACGACGACGATGCCGAAGATGCCGAAGAGGAGCCAGGTGTTGTTGAACTGCTTGGCGCGCATCTGCCGCGCCTCTGGCGTCTTGGGCGCCTTCGCGGTCATGCTCATGCCGGCACCTCTTCGGGAGCCGGAGGCGGTGCTGGCTCGCGCTCGGCCACCTGCCGCTGCTCGAGCCGGATCCGGTAACGGCGCACGACCTCGTACATGACCACGACCGACAACACGATGATGCCCTGGGTGATCTGGACGACGCTGACGGACACGTCCGTCTCGATCGTCAGCCGATTCGCCTGCTCGTTGAGGAAGGCGAACAGCGCCGCTCCGAAGATGATGCCGACCGGCTGGTTGCGGCCAAGCAGGGCCACCGCGATCCCCGTGAATCCGAGTCCGGCCTGGAAGGCTGTGCCATACGAGTGCGCTGCTCCGTAGAACGCCGGCATCCAGATCAAACCCGCGACGGCACCCGACAGCAGCATGCTGTAGAGAACCATCCGACCCACCTTGACGCCGGAGGCGACCGCGGCCGTCTCGGACAGCCCCGTCGCGCGGAGGTCGAAGCCGAAGCGCGTCTTGTTGAGCACCACCCAGAATCCGACGCCCAGGAACACGGCGAGAATCGCCAGGGTCCAGACCGGCCCGTCCGCGCGCGTGAACGGGTACCACCCGGTGAGGTGGCTGCTCTCGGGTATCGGGGTCGTTCGCACGCCGTTGCCGACATGCTGTCCGTACTTGTTGAGCAGATAGCCGGTGAGGGTGATTGCGATCGCGTTGAGCATGATCGTGGAGATCACCTCGCTCACTCCGCGGGTGACCTTGAGCAGGCCCGCGATCCCCGCCCACGCCGCGCCGAGCACGATCGCGAACAGGATCGGGATGATGACGTTGAGGATGCCCGGGAAGATCGCCGCCCCTGCCAGCGTCGCTGCGCCGTAAGAAGCGACCCGGTACTGCCCCTCGACGCCGATGTTGAAGAGGTTCATCCGGAACCCGATGGCCGCAGCGAGCCCTGACATGTAGATCAGCGCGGACTGGTTGATCATGTTGACGATCAGCCGGTTCTCCGGAACAGAGAAGATGACCGACAGGAAGTCGGTGGCCGAGCCGCCGGACACGGCGATCAAAGCGCTGGTGATGATCATCGCGACGACGATGGCCGATACCGGAGCGAGCAGGGTCAGGGCTGTCCTGCGGAGGAGGTCGCTCATGCGGCGCCCTCCTCGTCGTCGTCGCCGCCGGTCATCGCCGATCCCAGCTGCTGCGGAGTCACGGTCTGCGGGTCGACCTCGGCGACGAGGCGGCCGCGCAAGATGACCTCGATCGTGTCCGACAGCCCGATCAGCTCGTCGAGGTCGGCCGAGATCAGCAGCACTGCGAGTCCCTTGCGCCTGGCCGTCTTGATGTGCTCCCAAATCGCCGCCTGGGCGCCGACGTCGACGCCGCGCGTCGGGTGTGACGCGATCAGCAAGATCGGGTCGTTGCTCATCTCGCGGCCGACGATCAGCTTCTGCTGGTTGCCGCCGGACAGCGCGCGCGACAAGGTGTCGATGCCGGGCGTGCGGACGTCGTACTCGCGGACGATCCGCTCGGTGTCGGTGCGCGCGCCCGAGCGATCGATCCAGAGCCCTCGCACGGCGGGCTCGCGGGTCTGGAAGCCGAGGATCCGGTTCTCCCAGAGCGGCGAGTCGAGCAGGAGGGCGTGCCGGTGCCGGTCAGCGGGGATCCATCCGATGCCTGCCTCGCGACGCTCGCGGGTATCCCACTCGGTCATGTCCTTGCCCTGCAGGCTGACCGTGCCCGCGGACGCGGCCTGAATGCCCATGATCGTCTCGACTAGCTCTTCTTGGCCGTTGCCCTCGACCCCGGCGATTCCCAGGACCTCGCCGCGATGGATGGTGAAACTGATGTCGCTGAGCAGTTGGCGGCCGCGCTCGTCGGTGAGGGTGACGCCGTCGAGCGTGAGGAGAACGTCGTCGGTGACGGTGGACTCGGCCGTCTCCGGCGATGGAAGCTCAGAGCCGACCATCATCTCGGCCAGCTGGTGCTCGGTGACGCTGCCCGGCTTGGCCTCGCCGACCGTGGTGCCTTGCCGCATCACGGTGATGTCGTCGGCGATAGCGAGGACCTCGTCGAGCTTGTGCGAGATGAACAAGATCGTGTAGCCCTCATTCTTGAGGCCGCGCAGATTGTCGAAGAGGGCGTCGACCTCTTGCGGCACGAGGACGGCTGTCGGCTCGTCGAGGATGACGATCTGAGCACCGCGATACAGCACCTTGAGGATCTCGACCCGCTGGCGATCGCCGACGCCCAGCCGCTCGACTAACACGTCTGGATCGATGCCGAATCCATACACCCTTGAGATTTCGGCTATTGCGTCTCGCGCCTTGTCGCCGATGCCGCGCAGTTTCTCGGCGCCGAGGACGACGTTCTCGAGGACGGTGAGGTTGTCGGCGAGCATGAAGTCCTGGAACACCATGCCGATCCCGTGCTCGATGGCGTCGGTCGGCGAGTGGAAGGTGACGTCGTCGCCGTTGACCGTGATCGTGCCCTCGTCGGGACGCTGCACCCCGTACAGGATCTTCATCAGCGTCGACTTGCCGGCGCCGTTCTCACCGATCAGCGCGTGGACGGTGCCCCTGCCGATCGTGATGTCGACGTCGTGGTTGGCCACCACACCGGGAAATCGCTTGGTGATGCCCCTCAGTCGAACGGCGTCCCTCGACCCGGCTTCAGCGTCAGCCATGTCCCTCCTAGCGCGGCGGCTGCCGTGAGAGCACGAACCCGGGACGAACGCTACCGCGTCGCCCCGGGTTCGCGAATGCTGCCGGAGTTTGGAAGATCAGTTCCGCGACTAGTTGGCCGGAGCCGTCGGAACCGCCGGAACCTTGATCTCGCCGCTCTTGATCTTGGCTGCGTACTCGTCGATCTGGTCGGTGATGTCGTCGATGAAGCCACCCGACGTCGCGTAGCCGACGCCGTCGTGCGCCAGGTCGTACGTCTGGTAGCTCGTCACCGGCTTGCCGTTGGCGACGGACTGGATCATGTCGTACGTGGCTGTGTCGACGCGCTTGAGCATCGAGGTGAGGATGTGCGGCTGCTGGTCCGCGCTCGCGCTCAGGTACTGGTCGGAGTCGACGCCGATGGCCCACATGCCATCGCCAGCGTCGACAGCAGCGTCGAAGATGCCGGAACCCGAAGCGCCGGTCGCGTGGAACACGATGTCGGCACCGTTGTCGTACTCGGCTGCCGCGGCAGCCTTGGCGCCGGCGGGGTCGTTGAAGCCGGAGAGGTCGGACTCCTCGATGTACTTGACGTCGATCGTGATGTCGGGATTGACCGCCTGGGCGCCGGCCTCGTACCCCGCCTCGAACTTCTTGATCAGGTCGTTGTGCACGCCGCCGACGAAGCCGATGTGGTCGGCCTGCGTCTTGAGCGCGGCCGCGACTCCCACCAGGAACGATCCCTCGTTCTCAGCGAAGTCAAGGTAGGCAACATTGGCGTTCGGCTTGTCGTCCCAGTCGAACCCGTCGATGACCCCGAAGCTGATGTTGGGGTAATCGGGCGCGACAGCGTTGGCCGACTCGCTGTACGAGAAGCCGACGCCGATGACGGGGTTGGCGCCCGCGTCTGCCAGCTGGCGCAGCCGGTCTTCGCGAGCCGACTCGGGCTCGTTGAGCTGCGCCTCGCCCTCGATACACGTCGCGCCGAGGTCGGCGGCGGCCTTCTTCATGCCCACGACCGCCGAGTCGTTGAACGAGTGGTCGCCCTGGCCGCCGACGTCGTACGCGATGCCGACCTTCGGCCCGTCGCCGCTCAGGCTGCCGCAGTCGAGCGTCGCGCTGCTGCCGCTGTCTTTCTTGTCGTCCTTGGCGCATCCGGCCAAGGCGAGGGTGGCAATGCACAGCACTGCCGCGATCTTGGTCGTACGACGCAAGACGACTCCTTCCGATGGGCGCCGGGGACTCCCGACGCGTCTAGGCGATGCTATTGCCTCGCGAGAGCAACACCGACCGACCATGCCGCTCGCAGGCGCTTTGAATGTTGGTTTGTGACCTTCGCCGACGGACCGCGGGCGCGCAGCCGGGACACCCGTCATACAGCCAGTCAGGGCGGATGGCGTCTATGGCACATGTTTCCGTAGGAACGCCGTTCACCTCGGCAACCTTGCGATTACAGTCCGTAACCGACTCCGCGCCAGCTGCCCTATCGCCTTCGTCAACCAGACAGCGCCAGCCCGCACAGAACGGCCAGGCCGACCCCGATGGCCGACTCGTCCACGTCGAACGCTCCCTGGTGCAGGTCGGGAGCGACGGTGAGGCCGGGCGTGCGGACGCCGAGGCGGGCGAGGGCGCCCGGCACCTCGTTGAGAACCCACGCGAAGTCCTCGCCACCAAGGCTCTGCTCGGTGGTCGCAACTGCTTGCGGACCGAGCATGTCCACCACCGATGCCCGGAGCCGCTCGACAGCTCGGACGTCGTTGACGCAGGGCGGCACGCTCTTGCGTGCATCGACGTCGACGCTGACGCCATATGGCTCGGCGATGGCACGCACGAGCTCGGGGACCACCAGATGAGCGGTCTGCCAGACGCCGACGTCGAGGCAGCGAATGGTCCCCTCGGCGAACCCGCTCTGCGGAATGGCATTCGCGACCGCCCCCGCGTGAACCTGGCCCCAGACGACGCTGAGGCCGGCGCGAGGGTCGGTGCGCCGGCTGAGCAGGACGGGAAGCTCGGTCACGACGGCGCCAAGAGCTGAGACGAGATCGGCCGTCAGGTGCGGTCGAGCCGTGTGTCCGCCGGGGCCGCGCAAGTCGACCCGGACGCGATCGGCGCCGGCGGTGATGGCACCGGCGAGCAGCCCGATCTGACCGGCCTCAAGACGTGGGTCGCAATGCAGCGCGTACACCTCGCGGAGGCCGGCGACGCCTCCGTCGGCCAAGACGTCGAGCGCTCCGCCAGGCGTCAGCTCCTCGGCCGGCTGGAAGATCAGCCGCACGCTTCGCTCGAGGAGGCCCTGTTGCGCAAGCTCCGCCAGGACCAGGCCGACACCCAGGACAACGGTCGTATGGGCGTCGTGGCCGCACGCGTGGCAAGCACCGTCGACTCGCGAGCGATACGGGACGTCCTTGGCGTCGTCGAGCGGCAGCGCGTCGATGTCGCCCCGGAACCCGATGGTCGGCGGCTCGCCCGCCGAGCCGGCGATGTCGCAGATCGCGCCAGTGCCAGAGGCCAGGACTCTGGGCGAGAGACCGGCCTCCGACAGCCGCGCGACGACGGCCGCCGTCGTCTGCTTCTCGAGATGTCCGAGCTCGGGATGCATGTGGAGCGAGCGCCGAAAATCGATCAGCTCGGCCTCGTACGCCTTCGCCAGGCGCTCGACCTCGTCTCTCAGCCCCGCGTCTAGCACCGGGTCATTGTGACACTCCGAATATCACCACGGCCGAGCTGGCCGGTCGACACACGCGATGGACCCGGCGGCGGGCTCGAACCCAGCAAGGGCGGCTGGGTACCATGCACGTGGCACAGGCCACCCCTTCCATTCGAGCGAGCGGGGCATCGAGTGCGAGAGATCGTCGTCTTCAGTGGGAGCGCCCACCGTCGGCTGGCCGAGTCCATCTGCTCCGCCCTGGGCGTCGAGCTGTCGTCGGTCGACTTCACGCGGTTCAGCAACGACTCCCTGCAGGCCCAGCTGCAGGCCAACTGTCGGCAGCGCGACGTCTACATCATCCAGCCGCTGGTACCGCCGACCCAGGAACACCTGATGGAGCTCCTGCTGATGCTCGACGCCGCGCGCGGCGCATCGGCGGCGCAGATCACGGCGGTGATACCGCACTACGTCTACGCGCGGTCCGACAAGAAGGACGCGTCGCGCATCTCGATCGGCGGTCGCCTGGTCGCCGACCTCCTCGTGACGGCCGGTGCGCACCGCGTGCTGACTATGACATTGCACGCGCCGCAGGTGCACGGCTTCTTCTCCGTGCCGGTCGATCACCTCACCGCACTCGGCGTGCTCGCCGACCATTTCCGCGAGCAGGACCTCGACAACATGGTTGTCGTCTCTCCCGACCTCGGCAACGCCAAGACCGCCAGCCAGTTCGCCCGGCTGCTCGGCCTGCCGGTCGCGGCCGGCAGCAAGCAGCGGCTCAACGACGAGACGGTGGTGATCGACGCCATCGTCGGCGACGTGGCGGGCAAGCGGGCGATCGTCCTCGACGACGAGATCGCGACCGGTGGGTCGATCGTCGAACTGCTCGACCGGCTCGCCGACCTCGGCTGCCGCGATGCGGCGATCGCGTGCACACACGGTCTCTTCGTCGGCAAGGCAGTCGAGCGGTTGCGGAATCATCCGATGATCCGCGAAGTCGTCACCACCGACACCGTGCCGCCGCCGGCCGACTGGCCGGAGCTGAAGGTCTGCTCGGTGTCGCCGCTGTTCGCCGAGACCATCTGGCGCGTCCACGCAGGCGAGTCGGTGAGCAGCCTGTTCGACGGCGTCGATCCGGCGCATGGGCCGCCGGCGCCCAAGCTCTTCGGCTGACGCGGCGGCGTAAGCCCCGAACGAGCTAGTCCCGGGCTAGAAAGCGTCCGGCGGGCGGTACACGCCCCAGACCTCGCGCATCGTGTCGCAGACCTCGCCGACGGTCGCGCGCGCGGCGAGAGCGGCCTTCATCGGCGGCAGCACGTTGGCTGTGGCGCCGGCGGCGGCGCGCAACGCATCAAGCGCCCGTTCGACCTCGCCGCCGTCGCGATCCTTCCGCAGCTTGTCGAGCCGCTCGGCCTGCTGAGCCTCGATCGTCGGGTCGACGCGCAATGGCTCGTACGGCTCCTCCTCTTCGAGAGCGAACCGGTTGACGCCGACGATGGTCCGCTCGCCCGCATCGATCTCGAGCGCGACCCGGTAGGCCGACTTCTCGATCTCGTTCTTCTGAAACCCCTGCTCGATCGCGGCGACCGCACCGCCTCGGTCTTCGACGGCCGCCATCAGCTCGCGGGCAGCGCCCTCGACGTCGTTGGTCAGCGACTCGACCGCATACGATCCGGCCAGTGGGTCGACGGTCTTCGTCACGTCCGTTTCGTAGGCGAGCACCTGCTGGGTGCGCAACGCCAGACGCGCCGCCTTCTCGGTCGGTAGCGCGATGGCCTCGTCGAACGAGTTCGTGTGCAGCGACTGCGTGCCGCCGAGCACGGCGGCGAGGGCCTGCACGGCGACGCGGACGAGGTTGACCTCCGGCTGCTGCGCGGTCAGCTGAACTCCTGCGGTCTGGGTGTGGAACCGCAGCATCATCGACTTCGGATTCTTGGCGCCGAACTCATCGCGCATCACCTCGGCCCAGATCCGGCGCGCCGCGCGGAACTTCGCGATCTCCTCGAGCAGCGTCGTCCGCGACACGAAGAAGAACGCGAGGCGTGGCGCGAACTCGTCGACGTCTTGCCCGGACGCGATCGCCGCGCGGACGTACTCGATACCGTTCGCGAGCGTGAAGGCGATCTCCTGCGCGGGCGTCGCACCGGCCTCGGCCATGTGATACCCCGAGATCGAGATCGTGTTCCATCGCGGCATCTCGTCGCGGCAGTACGTGAAGATGTCGGTGATCAGGCGCAATGACTGCTGTGGCGGATAGATGTACGTGCCGCGGGCGATGTACTCCTTCAGCACGTCGTTCTGGATCGTCCCGGTCAGCCCGGAGCCCTTGACTCCCTGGTCTTCGCCGACCAACTGGTACATCAGCATCAGGAGCGCCGCCGGCGCGTTGATCGTCATCGAGGTCGACACTTTGTCGAGCGGGATGCCGTCGAACAGGACCCGCATGTCGTCGACCGAGTCGATCGCGACGCCCACCTTGCCGACCTCGCCGTGCGACACCTGAGCATCGGAGTCGAAGCCCATCTGCGTCGGAAGGTCGAAGGCGACCGACAGGCCGGTCGTGCCGTGCTCAATCAGCTGGTGGTACCGCCGGTTGCTCTCCGCCGCCGTGCCGAAGCCGGCGTACTGACGCATCGTCCACGGACGGCCCGTGTACATCGACGGGTAGACGCCTCGTGTGTACGGGTACTCGCCAGGCTCGCCGAGAGCGGTCGCGGGATCCCATCCGCCGAGGGCGTCGGGATCGTAGACAGGCTCGAACGGAAAGCCAGACTCCGTGTCGGCGGTACTGGGACTCATTCATGCAGGGTATTGCGCGCTTCCGGCACGGAGCATCGCGTCTCCCGGTGAGATTTCCCACCCGCCGACCAAGTCACATCGATGACCGCTGAAGCGGGCGACGGTGACGAGGGCGGTCGAGC
>DATIOH010000210.1:0-6236 GCA_035473375.1 Nocardioidaceae bacterium
GACGAGATCGGGATGGGCGACAACATCCACCTCGGCGACCGTGACGGCGTGCGCACGCCGATGCAGTGGACGCCCGACCGCAACGCCGGCTTCTCCACCGCGACTCCGGGAAAGCTCGCGCTGCCGACGATCATGGACCCCGTCTTCGGGTACCAGTCGGTCAATGTGGAGGCACAGCTCGAGAACACGTCGTCGCTGCTGCACTGGACGAGACGCATGATCCAGGCGCGCAAACAGCACCCTGCGTTCGGCATGGGCACATTCAGCGATCTCGGCGGCAGCAACCCCAGCGTCTTCTCGTTCGCCCGCGAGTTCGGCGACGACGTCGTGCTGTGCATCAACAACCTCTCGCGGTTCCCGCAGCCGGTCGAGCTCGACCTGCGGCACTGGGAGGGGTACGAGCCGATCGAGCTGCTCGGGCACGTGCGATTTCCGCGCATCGGCGAGCTGCCCTACCTGCTGACGCTCGGTGGGCACGGCTTCTACTGGTTCCTCATGACTCGCGCCGAGGAGGCGTCCGCCCCGTGAGCCCGTCCTACCTCGATTCGCTCGGGACCTACCTGTCAACCCGCCGGTGGTTCGCGGGCAAGGGTCGCGACTTCGAGGTCACCCACGTCGATGCGCTCTCGTGGCTGAGCGTCGACCTACGAGTTCGGGTCGAGGTCGCCGAGGTCGCGTACGCCGACGGCAAACGCGACTGGTACCAAGTGCCCGTCCTGTACCTCGATCAGGCCGACCCCGAGCTCGCACATGCGCTCATCGGCGAGGTCGACCACCCCGAGCTCGGCGAGTCGGTCGCCTACGACGCGGTCTTCTCGAAGGGCGCATGCGACGTGATCCTCGAGCACTTCCATGAGGCAGCGCGCGACGACGAGCTGACCTTCCACGTCGTCTCGGGAGCCGATCTCCCGCCGCACGGCTCGCCCGGGTTCGTTCTGACCGGCGAGCAGTCCAACACATCGGTCGCCTATGCCGAAGACGGAATCTTGAAGCTCTTCCGCCGCGTTGCTCCTGGCGGCAACCCCGACATCGAGATCCACGATGCGCTGACGCGGCGTGGCTCCGAGAACGTCGCCCCCCTGCTGGGCTGGATCTCCGGGAGCTGGCACGACGTCGCCGGCGAGGTCCACGAGGGCCACCTCGGCATGATGCAGGCGTTCCTGCGCACAGCGACGGACGGGTGGACAGTCGCGCTGTCGAGCGTCCGCGACCTCCTGGTCGAGGCCGACCTGTACCCCGACGAGGTCGGCGGCGACTTCGCCGGCGAGGCGCAGCGGCTCGGCGAGGCCACGGCACAGGTGCACGCCGATCTCGCCGCCGAGTTCGACACCGAGACCTTTACGGCTGCTCAGCAGACGGCACTCGCCGGCGGGATGGGCCTGCGCCTCGACGCAGCGATCCACGTCGTCCCCGAGCTTGCCGAGCATGCCCGGGGGCTGCGCGCCCGCTACGACGCTCTCGCGGCGCTCACGACACCGCTGCCAGTGCAGCGCGTCCACGGCGACCTCCATCTCGGGCAGACGCTGCGGACGGTCAAGGGCTGGAAGATCATCGACTTCGAGGGCGAGCCGGCCAAGCCGCTCGACGAGCGGATCGCGCTCGACACGCCGTTTCGCGACGTCGCGGGAATGCTGCGCTCCTTCGACTACGCCGCCGGCGCGACCTTGCGCGAGTTCGGCCGGGGCGAGCAGCTGGCCCATCGCGCGCACGAGTGGTCGGCGCGCAACCGCGAGGCCTTCCTCGACGGCTACGGGCAGGCCACCCAGCAGCAGCTGACGGCCGAGGCGGCAGTCGTGATCCGCGCCTACGAAGCCGACAAGGCCGTCTACGAGGCCGTCTACGAGGCCCGCAACCGCCCGGCCTGGCTGCCGATCCCGCTGCACGCCATCGCCCGTCTCGCTGCGGAGGAGCCATCATGAGCCCGAAGCCCGCCAGCCCAGTACCGCAGGCAATCGCCGTCGACGAGCTCAACCGGCTGGTCGCGGGACACCACGACAGTCCGCATAGCGTCCTTGGGCCCCATCCGCACGGCGGCGGCATCACCATCCGCACACTCCGCCCGATGGCGAAGTCCGTGACGATCGTCAGCGGACCCGACGCCGTCGCCATGAGTCACGAGCACGAGGGCGTCTGGGTCGGCGTCCTCGGCCAGAAGGACGTCGGCGACTATCGCCTCGAGGTCGAGTACGAGACGGGCGGCACGCACACCTACGACGATCCGTATCGCTTCCTGCCGACCGTCCGAGAGCTCGATCAGCATCTGATCAGCGAGGGTCGGCACGAGCAGCTGTGGACCGTCCTCGGCGCACACATTCACCGCTACGCGGGTGCGACCGCACCGGTCGTCGGCACCTCGTTCGCCGTGTGGGCGCCGAACGCCAAGGGTGTGCGAGTCGCCGGCGACTTCAACTTCTGGGACGGTCGTGCGCACCCGATGCGCCAACTCGGCGCGACCGGCGTGTGGGAGCTGTTCGTGCCCGACATCGGCAAGGGCACGCTGTACAAGTACGAGGTATGCGGAGCCGACGGAGTCTGGCGACAGAAGGCCGACCCGCTGGCGATGCAGACGCAGACGCCGCCTGAGCGCGCGTCCGTCGTCTTCGAGTCTGAGTACGAGTGGGGCGACCAGTCGTGGATCGACGCGCGGCCGGCGCGGCCGACCGAGGAGCCCATGAGCCTCTACGAGGTGCACCTCGGGTCGTGGCGGGCCGGACGCACGTACGAGCAGCTGGCCGATGAGCTGGTCGACTACGTCGCGGGCCTCGGATTCACCCACGTCGAACTGCTGCCGGTCATGGAGCATCCGTTCGGCGGGTCCTGGGGCTATCAGGTGTCGTCGTACTTCGCGCCGACCGCACGCTTCGGCGACCCGGACGGGCTGCGGCTGCTCATCGACCGTCTGCACCAGGCCGGCATCGGGGTCATCCTCGACTGGGTTCCCGCACACTTTCCGAAGGACGACTGGGCGCTGGCCCGGTTTGACGGCACGGCGCTCTACGAGCATGCCGATCCGGCCCGAGGCGAGCACCCCGAGTGGGGCACGTACATCTTCGACTTCGGCCGCAACGAGGTGCGCAACTTCCTCGTCGCCAATGCGGTGTTCTGGCTCGAGGAGTACCACGTCGACGGCCTGCGGGTCGTCGCCGTCGCCTCGATGCTCTACCTCGACTACTCGCGCGACGACGGCCAGTGGACACCGAACATCTACGGCGGTCGCGAGAACCTCGAGGCGGTGTCGTTCCTGCAAGAGGTCAACGCCACTACCTACAAGCGCGTGCCGGGCGTCATCACCATCGCCGAGGAGTCGACCGCGTGGCCCGGCGTCACGCGTCCGACCCACGTCGGGGGCCTCGGCTTCGGGTTCAAGTGGAACATGGGCTGGATGCACGACTCGCTGGCCTACATGTCGCGCGACCCGATCCATCGGCAGTACCACCACCATCAGATGACGTTCGCCATGATGTACGCCTACACCGAGAACTACGTGCTGCCCCTGTCGCACGACGAGGTGGTGCACGGCAAGGGCTCGCTGCTCCGCAAGATGCCGGGCGACCGATGGAGGCAGCTTGCCAACCTGCGGGCGTACCTCGCCTACATGTGGGCGCACCCGGGCAAGCAACTGATCTTCATGGGCATCGAGATGGCCCAGGAGTCCGAGTGGGCCGAGAGTCGCGAGCTCGACTGGTGGCTGCTCGACCACATCGAGCACCGCGGCGTCCACGACCTCGTCGCCGACCTCAATCGCACGTACCGCGCGAACGAGGCCCTGTGGTCGCTCGACCAGGAGGGTGGCGGCTTCAGCTGGATCGACGCCAACGACAGCACCAGCAACGTGTTCAGCTTCCTGCGGATCGGAAAGGACGGCAGCCAGGTCGCGTGCATCTCGAACTTCTCGGCGGTCCCCCACCACGACTACCGCCTTGGCCTGCCCGCCTCCGGCGAGTGGACCGAGATCCTCAACACCGATGCAGAGGTCTACTACGGCTCCGGCGTCGGCAACCTGGGCACGGTGATCGCGACCGACGAACAATGGCACGGCCGACCATCGTCAGCGGTCGTCCAACTCCCTCCGCTCGCGAGCGTCTGGTTCCGCCATACCGCGAAGAAAGCCGCTACTGAACGCTGACCTTGACCAGTTGAACGGGGCCGCCGACGCCCGCCTCGCCGCCGTTTCCGCCGTTGAGGACGAGGAACTGGACGTTGCCTGAGCTGTCGGGATGGATCGCGTAGACCTCGTCGGCCAGGCCGGCCGCCGCGGGTGCGGTGTACTTCGCCCATGTCGTGCCGGATAGCACGCCGACGTAGTCGGTCGGGTTGCCGCTGTCGGCCTGCACCTGGCAGTAGACGGCCAGTCCGGCGGCTGTTCGACCGATCGCTACGGACCTGCCTTCGCCGGAGAAGGTCACGATCGCCTTGTATTTCCCGTACCGGCCGAAGCCGTCGGCCGGCTGCCAGCCGCATGACGTCTTGCGCGCCTCGACGAGGTCGAGGTCGCCGTCGCCGTCGACGTCGTACCGAGACGCGTCAGAGACAGCGGTCGTGAGGCCGTTGTCAGTCTTCCTCTCCGCCGTGAAGCCGGCCGATCCGTCGTTGACGTAGACAACGGGTGTCTTGCTCTTCAGGCGGATGCCGAGGATGTCGAGGTCGCCGTCGCGGTCGACGTCGAACAGTTCGACGCCGCGCTGGCCGGGGTCGTCGTCGGTCGCCAGGTCTTGGCCCGCAGCGAAGCCCTGCCACTGTCCACTCGGGTCGGCGCCGAGGTTGAGGTACACCTTGGGATTCTCCGATGGATAGCCGTTCGCGGGAATGTTGCACGGGTCGCTCGGATCGTCACGCCCGATCGCGACGCCCTCGACGATGTCGGCCCAGCCGTCGCCGTCGAGATCGCCGGCGGCGGCGTGTCGGCCGCGAGTGCACGGGTCGCCGAGGCCAAGCGCCGTGCCGACATCGGTAAACAGACCCGGGACAGTCTGCAGCCACAACTCGTTGTCGCGACCGTCGGGCTTCACGAAGTTGCTCTCGTTGCGACCGGTGGTGTTGTACATGTCGGCGAGCCCGTTGAGGTCGAAGTCGGCCCACGCGCACCCGTGCCGGTCGGCGCGGGCGCTCGGCGTCTTCAGCGGCCATGCACCGTTCAGAGGGAGCGACTCGTACAAGCCTGCGCCGTTGCTTTGATAGAGATGGCTCGACAGCTGGTGGCCCCCGACATAGAGCAAGTCGCCGGACTCGCAGGCGGACCACGACTTGTTGCTCTCGAAGACGCCTGCCTGCTTCGCGACGTCGGTGACGATCACCTGCACCGCCGCGGCTGGTGACGTAGCCAGCGTAGCCACCGATGCGATGGCAAGCACCGCCCCGACGATCGCCCGGATCCTTGCGGTCCGGCTCTGAGATCTGCGTCTGGTTTGGTGCCTGACCGTCGTCGTACCCATGGTGTGCCTCACTCGTCCGAGAAAGATCGCGACGTCGGCGCGATCACGCACCAGGGATTCAAGCTGCGCGCTGCCGCGGGGGTAACGGCAGAACTGCCCATGTTCACGGAGGCGCGCGGACGTCAGCCGACTCCGTGCACCAACGCCTCAGCGGCCGGGCGTGCTCGTCGGCGGGGACTTGCGAAGGGGTCAGAACAGCGCGCTGGCGAGCGCCGACCGGGCCTTTCCGACCCGGGGGTCGTCGTCTCCGACGACGCCGAACAGCTCGATCAGATGGGAGCGAACGCGATCGCGGTCGGGACCAGACGTCCGCCGCACCAGGTCGATCAGTCGCCCGAAGGCGTCGTCGACGTGGCCGCCGAGCAGGTCGAGATCGCCGACGAGGAGCTGGGCGTCGACGTCGTCGGGGCGGTCGGCGGCGGTCGCGCGCGCCGCGGCGAGGTCGACGCCCTGTGTCCGCTTGAGGAGAGTCGCTCGAGCCAGGCCGAGCACGGCCTCCTGATCGGCCGGGGCAGCCGCCAACACGGCCTCGTACTCCTGGATCGCCGTGTCGACGTCGCCGGCGAGGAGCGCCTCTTCGGCCCTCGGATGGGCGGGCGGGTCCTCGACCTCGTCGACGTTGTCCTCAGCGGCCTCGGCCGCTCCGGCATCAGCGCCGGGCGACACCGGGGGCGAGACGCCGGCGACGCCATTGGCGGCGGCCGCCTGCACCAGCTGCTGCAGCAGTGCGCGCAGCTCGCCTTCAGGCAGCGGGTCTTGGAGGATCGGGGCGAGCTGTCCGCGCACGATCGCGACCACGAGCGG
>DATIOH010000211.1:0-11416 GCA_035473375.1 Nocardioidaceae bacterium
CCTTTCTGACGCAAATATCCAGTACATACGGTAGTCGGTCAGTGCACCTGAGTCACAAAGAACCCAGGAGGCTCGCCCTCATCAGGTCCGATTTCGGGTAGGTATTTCGGATTGGTATTGCGTCATAGCGGGGGGTCTCGCCCGTCTCCTAGGCGAGCCCGAAAGGACGAGAGGCACCCATGTCACCCTTCACGGCCCGAACACGACGGCCCGCATCCCCAGGACGACGCGACCTCGTCCCGGTGGGATTCGAGCCGCTATTCGACGCGCTCGAAGACGGCGAGCCCCTGCTCGGCGTGGTCGAGGAGATCGGTCGATCGGCGTCTGCCGAAGGCGTCGCGCTCGACGATGTCCTCGCCAACGTAGCCGTGACCTACCAGGTCAGCGGCGACATCGTCGACGAGCCGCCATTCGAAGTCGTGCGCGCCGTGGCCGGGGCATGGGCCGACTCATCGCTGCGATTCCTTCACTCGGTCTCGTGCGAGGATCCGCTGACCGGCCTGGCGTCACTCGCTCACATGCGCACCCGCATGTCGGAGGTCTATCGCGAGACCGACCGGCTCGGGATCGTTCCGACGTCGTCGCATGCCCTGCTTGTCGTCCAGCTGCACTGGCCGGACACCGCGACCACGACCTTCGACCGGCTGCTGAGGCTGATCGACGTTGCCGAGCTGCTCCGGTCGGTCTACACGGGCGACGAGGTCGTCGGCCAGCTGACGGCATCTCGGACGGCCGTCCTGGTGCGTCGAGACTCGACGATCGGCCAGTCCGTGTCGAGCCTGCTCGGCCTGCTCCAAGAGTGGGAGGAGCGGACGGGGGTCGTCACCCGGCTGTGGATCGAGGGCCTGCCGGCCACTCAGCTCGCCGGCGAGGCGATGCTGGACGAGCTCGCCCGCTGACCCAGCTCGCTCGCCCTGTCGGCGGGCTGTGACACGCTGGCGCCATGTGCGGTCGTTACGCATCGAGTCGCAAACCCGAAGACCTCGTCGAGGAGTTCGAGATCGACCGGGTGGTTGCCGAGCAGCCGCTCGAGGCCGACTACAACGTCGCCCCGACCAAAGAGATCTACGCGGTCCTCGACCGCGTGCCCCGTGACGCTCCCGACGACACCCCGGCTGAGCGACGGCTGGCCACGGTCGTCTGGGGATTGATCCCGTCGTGGGCCAAAGACCGCTCGATCGGCAACCGGCTCATCAACGCCCGAGTCGAGACACTGGCCGAGAAGCCCGCGTTCCGCCGCGCTTTCGCGAAGCGGCGGTGCCTGCTGCCGGCCGACGGCTATTTCGAGTGGTATGCGACGCAGCAGCTCACGGCGAAGGGCAAGCCGGTCAAGCAGCCGTTCTTCATCACGCCGTCCGACGGCGGAGTCCTCGCCATGGCCGGCCTCTACGAGATTTGGCGCGACGCCGCCGTGGCGGAGGACCAGCCGGGCGCCTTTGTCTGGTCGGCGACGGTCATCACCACCACCGCCGAGGACTCCGTCGGCCAGATACACGACCGGATGCCCATGCTCGTGGAGCGGGCCGGCTACGACGCCTGGCTCGACTCCGCGACCACTGACGCCGACGCCCTCGCGAAGCTGTTGGTCCCGGCGGCGCCCGGCCGGTTGACGGCCTTCCCGGTGAGCACGGAAGTCAACAACGTCAAGAACAACGGAGCGCAGCTGGTCGCGCCGCTTGCGCTCGACGACGAGCCTGCGGGATTGTTCGCGACGTGACGACGACGGTGCGAGTCATCGCGACGCCCGTCGGCGACGCCCGACTCCACACTGACCGTTCGCGGCGCCCGCTCGCTGCGCTGGTGCTCGGCCACGGGGCCGGCAAGGGCGAGGAGTCGCGTGATCTCGCGGCTCTCGCAGCCGCGCTCCCTGCACACGGCATCTCGGTGTTCCGCGTCGAGCAGCCGTGGCACGTTGCCGGCAAGAAGGTCGCGGCGCGGCCGGAGGCGCTCGACGCCGCGACGGTCGCCTGCGTGAATGCGATTCGAGTCCGCAGTCCGCTCGTCATCGGCGGGCGCAGTGCCGGCGCCCGGGTTGCCTGCAGACTTGCTCGGTCGCTCGGCGCGGTCGGCTGCGTCGCGCTGGCGTTCCCACTGCACCCGCCAGGCCGTCCCGAGTCGAGCCGGCTCCCTGAGCTGGCGTCAGCGGGCGTGCCGACCCTCGTGGTTCAGGGCGAGCGCGATGCATTCGGCCGTCCTGACGACTTCCCGTCAGGCATCGACGTCGCGCCGGTCCCCGACGCGGATCACGGCTTCGCGGTGCCGAAGCGGGCAGAGCTGAGCCAGGACGAGACGCTGGCGCTGATCGCTGAGACCGTCGTCGAGTGGGTGACGACCCGGGTCGGCTGACGGTCGTGGGGGAATGTCGTCCGTGACGTGGGCGTTTGCATGAGTGACGCGGGTATATGAGACCGCGGTTTTCAAGCCCCTCAGGAGTGACATCGATGACGCCGACGCTGGCGCAACCCCGGTCGGACCTTGCTGACTGGACGGTACCCTTGCCAGTGATGACTCAGAGTCCCGAAGTCGACGAGACTGCAGACGAAAGCGTCGAGGAGCGGACCGCGCGATTCGAGCGCGACGCCATGCAGTACCTCGATCAGCTGTACTCGGCAGCGATGCGCATGACGCGCAATCCGCAGGATGCCGAAGATCTCGTCCAGGAGACGTATGCGAAGGCGTTCGCAGCGTTCCACCAGTTCAGGCCGGGCACCAACCTCAAGGCGTGGCTATACCGCATCCTGACCAACGCGTACATCAACAGCTACCGCAAGCGGCAGCGGCAGCCGATCGAGGACTCGCACGAGACGATCGAGGACTGGCAGTTGGCCAGGGCTGAGACGCATACCCCCGCCGGGCTCAAGTCCGCGGAGGCGCAGGCTCTCGAGCACTTGCCTGACAGCGACGTCAAGGACGCGCTTCAACAGCTGCCCGAGGATTTCCGATTGGCCGTCTATCTTGCCGACGTCGAGGGGTTCGCGTACAAGGAGATCGCCGAGATCATGGGAACTCCTGTCGGCACCGTCATGTCCCGCCTGCACCGCGGGCGCAGCCAGCTTCGCGGCCTCTTGTCGGACTATGCGCGCGAGCGCGGGCTGACGCGCGGCACCGAGCGTGATGTCGAAGAGGAGGTCGTCCGGTGAGCGGCACAGACCACCACGACGACGTCGACTGCGAGAAACTACTCGGTCAGGTCTTCTTCTACATCGACCAAGAGCTCGACGAGGCGGCGACCGAACGGATCCGACAGCACATCGGCGAGTGTGCCCCATGTCTCGACGAGGTCGCCATCGAGCGTCTGGTCAAGAAGCTCATTGCGCGCTCCTGCAAGGAGCAGGCGCCGGTCGAGCTTCGGCAGCGCGTGGTGTTCTCGATCCGCCAGGTGCAACTCGAGCTACGGCAGACTCGGCTCGAGGCCGAGTAGTCGCCGACATACCAAAGCCCCCGCCTCGATGGCGGGGGCTTTTGTGTGTCCGGGCTCCGCGGCGTTGTCGGCCGCGAACGCGATCAGGCGTTGGGCCGCTTGCCGTGGTTCGCCTTCTTCTTGCGGCGCGCGCGGCGCTTGCGTCCGGTCTTGCTCATGAGTCTGGCCTCCTGGTCGGTCTGTGCGCCCTCCAGTGTCGCAGATGTACGGCCTTGGAGAGGAATCGCGGATGGCTGCACTCGGCGTAACGATGCGTCAACATTCCTGATTGGGCGGGTGCGAGGCCGTTACCGCCGATAGCCTCGTAAGTCCACTGGTCCATACGGGGGAGGCTCCGCCGCCGGACGGTGGCTCGTCGCACAGTTTCACGGGTTTCATCAGCGCTGGAACGAGGGGGCGGGCTATGCGACGCAGGGCGACGAAGAGTGCCGCGGTGGCGGCAGTGGCGACGGGATGCTTGGTTGGCGCGCAGCTCAGCGCGTTGGCCGCGACGACGGTGGTGAACCGGGCGACCACCGCCGGCGTCTACGACAAGACGCAGACATGGAATGCGTCAACGGTCGACTACGACCATGACGGCGACGAGGACGTCTGGATCGGCTTCCACCAGTGGGGCGGCAAGCTCTGGAGCAACGACGGCGACGGCACTTACACGCGGGTCGCGTCGTCGGCCTGGCCGAGGACGAACAGCCAAGGCGGCGTCCCCGACCGGCACGCGTGTGCGTGGGCCGACGTCGACGGCAACGGCTGGGTCGACGCCTACTGCTCGACGGGGCGCAACCAGAGCAACTACGTCAAGGGCTCCGCGCGCGACAACGAGTTGTGGTTGCAGACGTCGAAAGGCGTGTTCTCCGAGGTCGGCACACAATGGAAGGTCGGCGACGACTGTGGGCGGGGCCGGTTCGTCGCCTTCATCTACGCCAACAACGACACTCGGCCGGACCTCTTCCTAGGCAACGAAACACCGCGCAACAATCCGTCGGACCCATGCGACAACCCGGCCAACGGGCTGCCGAACGAAGAGAGCAAGCTCTTCCTCAACCAGGGGGGCACTGGGCTGACGTACGCTCCCACGTTCTTCCGCTTCGGCGCTGGGCCGGGGCAGCGGTGCGCGGAGGTCCTCGACTACAACCGCGACGGCCGTCAGGACCTGCTGACGTGCCGGCTCAAGTCGAAGCCGCCGCTCCTGTACCGGAACAACGGCGGGACCAGCTTCACCGAGGTGTCTAAGTCGGTCGGTCTCACCACACCCGTTTCGGACGCCGTCCCGATCGACATCGACAAGGACGGCGACACCGACCTGGTGTTCGCAGCCTCCGGTGCCTTCACGTACCGGCTCAACAACAACGGCACCTTCGGGGCCAGCACCCAGATCCGCGCGATCACGACCGGACAGGGCCGATCCGTTGCGGCCGGCGACGCCGACGGCGACGGTGACATCGACGTCTACGGCATGGTGCGGAGCGACAATGGGAACCCGAATGACTTCGTGTTCCTGCGCAGCGGAACCACCTGGACCCAGGTAACGGTGCCGGCGTCGACCGGCGACGGTGACGAGGTCGTGGCTCTGCACCCCCTCGGCGCATTGCAACCGGTGCAGTTCCTTGCCCTCAACGGCGGAAACTCCAGTCCGCCTGGTGGGTCCGGCGGTGGGCCGGTGCAGCTGTTGCTCGTCCAGCTCTGACGTCGAAGGTCCTGCCCCGACGGCTCCCGGCCACAGACGGTGCCGTCGGGGCGCGCGACCTTGCCGGTTCGTCGACCGGATCGACTCGTGCCGGTGACTAGATGCTCGGCACGTCGGCGCGAAAGCCCTGGAGACACACGCCAGGGGCCGGTGACCAGTCGAGCGCACTGTCGCGCACGAAGCCCATCGCGGCGTAGAGGCGGTGTGCGGGCGCCATCTGCTCCTGACTGAGCAACACCAGCTGCCGGAGCCCGAAGAGGCGACATCGCTCGAAGCATTGCTCGACCAACCGCCGTCCGACGCCATGCCCGCGGGCGCCGGCCGAGACCGCCAGCGCTCGAAACTCGCCCTCGGCTGCCGTGGCCGTCTGTCGGAACGGCGAGCCGGGTGGGCAGAACGTCACGGTGCCGACGATGGCTCCGTCGAGGTCGGCCACCCAGAGCTCGGCGCGTTCAGCGCGGGATATGGCGTCCTGCAGGACTGCGACGTAGGGCCCGTCGGGCTGGACATAACCCTCGTGGAGGTATGCGTCGGCGGTGATGCGGCCAACCAGCTCGGCTTCGTTCGCGAGCGCGAGGCGGATCACCAGGTCGGCAGACACGGCGGCCCGGTGCTCAGCTGCGGACGCCGGTGCCGCCATAGAGCAGCGGCGTCAGGCGAGGGAGAACGGCGAGCAGGGCGAGAAGCAGGTCGGCGCGACAGTCCGGCGGCTCGGCGAAGCTGATCGTCGCGCCGGCGGGACGGACGCCGATTGCAAGGTGGATGTAGAGGGCTCGCAGGTATGCCGACGTGTTGCGGGCGCTGGGCGACGGCCATGAGTCCTCGCTGTATCCCCGCGGTCGGACCAGTGTCTTGCCGACGTCGGCCACCCATGACTCGACCTGCTCGGTGGCGACGAGGTTGCGCTGGAGGATCGTCAAGGTGGCGGCCGCCGTGCGGTCGTCCTCGCCGTCGGTGAGGATGCGCGCGCTCGAGAGCGTCATTCGCTCGCCCATCACCTCGAGCAAGACGCCGAGATGCGGAGTCCCCAGATGGTGCGACTGCGCAAGCACACCCATCAGGTCGGCCCCGCTGCCCACCGCGTCGGCCCAGCCCTTGTCATCGATCCGGCCGCGCAGGTCCTGCTCGCGGACGTACCAGCTGAGCGCCCGGTCGGCCCAGTTGAGGACCGCGTCGACCGGGAGCACACGGGCGACGTTGTCGCGTTTGACGCACGCGGCCAGGGCGAGTGCCGAGAAACTGCGCCGGAAGACGGTGTCGTCGTCGTGCCGGCCGAGGCCGTAGCTCAGCCCATGGGCGAGGGAGTCTCCGAGGCTGATGAGCAGGTCGTCGTAGACGCCCTCGGCGATCCAGGCGGTCAGCACCGGAAGCGCGGTCTGGTCGCGGTCGGCGGCGTCGCTCGACCCCAGCATGGTGACGAGCTCGGCGGTGAGCTCGTTGAGCGGGCGGCCTTGGGGTACTGCCATGTCGGACTCGAGGACGTGTTGCCAGAAGCCGACGGGCATAGCCCAATCCTGGCATACAGATCAGGGCGGTCCGACCGCGGCCGAACCCGATTAGAGTCCCTGTTGTGCCGTCTCTGAACGAGGTCGTCCGAGGCCACACCGATCTCGACGGCGACGACCTGGAGTGGCTTCACCGGCTCGTCTCCGACTGGCAGATCATCGCCGATCTGTCCTTCGCCGATCTCGTGCTCTGGCTGCCTGATCGCGAGGGAAACGGGTTCTGGGGCGGCGCGCAAGTCCGGCCCACCACCGGACCCACGGCGTTCGTCGACGACCTGGTCGGTGCCTTCGTGCCGCGCGGCCGCCGGCCAATGCTCGCCGCCAGCGCCGACGAGCGACGGATTGCCCGAGAAGGCGATCCAGAGTGGCGCGATGACGTGCCCGTCCGGGTCGAGACGATCCCAGTCCTTCGGGCCGACCGCCTCCTCGGGGTCGTCGCCCGCAACACCAATCTGCTCGGCGTCCGGACGCCGAGCAGACTTGAGCTCTCCTACCTCGAGACGGCGAGCGACCTGACCCGCATGATCGCCGCCGGCCGCTTCCCGTCGGACGTCGACCGGCGTGGATGGTCGGTGTCACCACAGGTTGGAGACGGGTTCGTCCGGACGGCGGCCGATGGCGTCGTGTCCTACGCCAGCCCGAACGCCCAGTCGGCTTACCGACGTCTTGGCCTCGCTCGCGACCTCGTCGGCGAGCCGTTCGCCGACGTGACGGCGTCGCTCGTCTCAAGTCCACGGGGACCGGTCGACGAGACGCTGACGACCACGCTGTCGGGCCGGCTGCCGCGCGAGGCCGAGTACGGCAACGCTGAGGCGACCGTGATTGCAAGGGTCATTCCGCTGCAGCCCGACGCCGACGTGGCCGGAGCCGCGATCTTGCTGCGTGACGTGACGGAGCTGCGTCGGCGCGAGCGCGAGCTGGTGACGAAGGACGCGACGATCAAGGAGATCCACCATCGAGTGAAGAACAACCTCCAGACGGTCGCGGCCCTTCTCCGCCTCCAGGCCCGGCGGCTTTCCGAGCCAGAGGCGCGACTCGCGCTCGAGGAGGCGGTACGCAGGGTCGGGTCGATCGCGATCGTCCACGAGACGCTGAGCCAAGGGCTCGACGAGCACGTCGACTTCGACGATGTGTGCGACCGGCTCTGCCAGATGGTCGGCGAAGTCGCCGCCGAGACCGCACAGCTGTCAACCCGTCGGACAGGCTCCTTCGGTCAGCTGTCGGCCGAGGTCGCGACTCCGATGGCGATGGTCCTCACCGAGATCTTGCAGAACGCCGCCGAGCACGGCTTCGCCGGCCGTCCGGGTCGCCTGGAGATCGAGGTCCTTCGCCTCGCCGGGCGTCTGCAGGTCACCATCGACGACGACGGTCGCGGGCTGCCTGAAGACTTCGACCCGGACGTGTCGGGCAACCTCGGCCTGTCGATTGTCCGGACCTTGGTCGAGTCAGAGCTCGACGGCGTGATCACGCTTGGTGCGCGGCCCGATGGCGGCACGCGCGTGGTGGTCGATATCCCGCTGCGGGCAGGCGCGGGCGGTTCCAACTGAACAGTCGGAGAGACGGCGCGGAACGCGCGATACCCCGGTGAGGACAGGGCGAGGTGGCTAGGTCAGGCCTGGGTCAGGCGCGAACGCGGGCCCGTGCATTACGTCGCTTCAGGGCCCGACGCTCGTCCTCGGACATGCCGCCCCAAACGCCGTGGTCTTGACCTGCCTCGAGTGCCCAGGCAAGACACTGCTCGCGCACGTCACAACGACGGCACACGGCCTTGGCCTCCTCGATCTGGAGGATGGCTGGCCCCGTGTTGCCGATGGGAAAGAACAGCTCTGGGTCTTCGTCGAGACACGCAGAACGGTGGCGCCAATCCATGGCGGTGCAGCTCCTCTTCGATACGGCGTCAGGTGATGTCTCACCTAGGTCTGTCGGCACCCGCTAGTTCGTGAAGCCTTTCACGAACTGTCCCCGTCAGCAGTTGTCGCATTGAGTTGCGGGGGGATTCGGAGGCAGGGCCCTCCGGCGGGTGCATCACGATGGTCGCAAGTTCTTTCGCCCGACACAACCCTTCGCGCCTTGTCACTTCTGTCACAGCCCGCGGACCTGGGCCACCTGGGCAGTACCACCCAGTCGCCCATCTCATGCAGTGGTCGGCGAGCCGCTTTGACGGGGGCGACTGAGGCGGCCGGGCTTCCGTTCGAATATCGGCAGAAATAGGGATAAAAAAACGGGGTCAGGTGACTCCAGTGCTCGCCGGCGACCAAGCCGAGCGCTTGTCCCGAGCGGATTAGGGTGGGCGCGTGGCCGAGGAGAAAACCTCAAGCGAACAGCAGAGTGACGAGGCTCGCATGCCGACGACGGCCATGAAGGCCGCCGCGGCGGTTGTCTGCCTTGAGGGTCTCACCCTCGTCGGCATTGGCGTTGCAGAGATCTTCGCGATCGACAGCGAGCGGATTGCCCTGGGTGTTACCAATACGGTCTTTTTCGTCCTCTACGGTGCGCTGCTGCTCTGGTGCGCGCGTTCGCTGCTGGCCGCCCAGAGCTGGTCGCGCAGCCCGATCGTCTTGACGCAGCTCATTCAGCTCGGCGTCGCCTGGAGCTTTGCCGGCGGCAACACGCGTTGGCTCGCGGCGGTTCTCGCGCTCTTCGCGCTTGGCGTGCTCACCGTCATGCTCGCGCCGTCGACGACAGAGGTCCTGTACGGACGCCGCAGCCGATGGGATCTCGAGGAGACGGACGACCCGAAATAGGGAAACCCGCCGATTCGCTCCGAGGTCGCGTCCGATTACGTAGAGTGGTCGAGGGGTTACAAAGGGGTGAAAATTTCGATGACGGATCTTGCATGATGGCGGATCTTGCATGATGGATGCGGACCGCGCGAGTGAGGGGCCGCTGAGCCTGCAGGGGACGCTCGACCTGCTGGCGCAGACGATCGTCAACGCCCTGGGATTCGAGCTCGCCGCGATCAACTACGTGGACTCTCCGAACCGCGTCACTGTCGTCTCGGTGGCCGGCCCCGACGAGGTTCGCGAGCACCTGCTCGGGTCGACGGAGTCGCTCGAGAACTGGGTGCGGATCCTCGACGCGTGCACATCCTGGGGGCGGCTGAGGTTCCTCGATCACGCGACGCGCGACGAGGAGCCGTCGATGCGCTGGTGGGTTCCAGACTTCGAGGTCCAAGACGGCGACGACGCCTGGCATCCCGAGGATGCGCTCTTCGCACCGCTGCACGCCAGCGACGGGCAGTTGCTCGGAGTGCTGTCCGTCGACCTTCCTCGCGACGGTCGCCGCCCCGACCAGGCGACCCGCGACGCCCTCGAGGGCTTCGGTGTCTCCGCCGCCTTGGCGATCGAGCATGCCAACCTGCGCGCCAAGGCTGAGCAGTCAGAGGAGCTGTTCCGCTATCTCGCGTCGCGGGACCCCGTCACGGGTCTGGGGAACAGGTCGGTCGTTCTCGAGCGACTCGAGCGAACGCTCGCGACGACGCGATTTCGCGACCGGCTGACCGCACTGCTGTTCATCGACCTCGACGGCTTCAAGCGGGTCAACGACGAACATTCGCACGCGCTGGGCGATCAGGTGCTGCACGCGCTGGCTCGCCGCCTGGAGGCGGCCGTCGAGACGGGCGACACGGTGGCACGCTGGGGAGGCGACGAGTTCATCGTGCTGTCGCACGCCCTCGACGACCACGCGGCAGGCGTCGCGCTGGCGGCACGGATTCAAGACGCCGTCGCCGAGCCGTTGAGGGTGAGCGGCCAGTCCACGGGACTGACCTGCAGCATCGGCGTGGTGTTCATCGAGCGCCGAGAGCCGTCGACGGTCAAGGAGCTCCTCCGTCGAGCCGACATCGCGATGTACGCAGCCAAGCGCGAGGGCCGGCAGCGGATCTTCGTCTTCGACGAGGTGCTCCGCAACGCGGCCGAGCGCGAGGAGACGGTCGAGCGGCTGGTTCGGACAGCCACCGGACGCGACCGTCTGGTTCCGCTCTTCCAGCCGATCGTGTCGCTCGCCGATTGCCGGATCGTCGGGTTCGAGGTGCTGCTCCGACTGCGCGACGACGAGGGGCAGCTGATGGCGCCCGACGAGTTCCTGGCGATCGCCGGGCGCACCGGCGACCTTGTCCGAATGGAGCCCGAGGCGATGCGACGGGCGTTCGCCCACGCCGCAGCCTGGGGGCAACTCGGCTTCCCCCTGCGGGTGTCGGTCAACGTCAGCGTCCGCCAACTCGACGAGATCGATGAGTTCGAGCGGCGAGTGCGCAGCGCGTTGGCGGAGAGCGGGCTGATGCCGAGCGCAGTCACATTCGAGCTGACCGAGCACGCCTTCTTCGACGTGAGTCCGAAGACACTCCACGGCATGAGCCGGCTCGTCGACGAGGGACTGTCGTTCAGCGTCGACGACTTCGGCACTGGCTTCGGGTCGATGACCTACCTGAGGGCAATGCCGATCAACGAGATCAAGATCGACCGCAGCTTCATCCAGCACACGCCGACCGAGCGGGCGTCGAGCGCCATCGTCCGGGCGCACGCGACGCTGGCGCGCGAGCTCGGCGTCCGCTGCGTGGCCGAGGGGATCGAGACGCCCGAGCAGCACGACTTCCTGCTCGAGACGGGGATCGAGTACGGCCAGGGTTACCTCTACGAGCGACCGCTGGCCCGTGAGAGCTTCAGTCGTCTGCTGCAGAACGGACAGGCGCTGACGTTCCATCGCACGCCTGAGCCGTCGAGCTCGCGGTAGCGCGTCGCCGCGGATCCGCCTCGGCGTCATAATCGCCGAGTGGGCACCAGGCCACGTCATGAGTCCGCCACTTCT
>DATIOH010000212.1:0-9170 GCA_035473375.1 Nocardioidaceae bacterium
AACAGGATTTTATCGAAAATCAATATCGAGGGGCAATGTCGCATGACGCCGACGCCGACTCGGGGCCAGACGTCACGAGCCGGGTGGCCTGATGGCCGAATCGGCGGCATTTGTGCAGGTCAGTCGCCTCTGCGGAGCCGCCGAGCGTTGTCAGCGTCAAGACGGCATGCGAGGTTTGGCCATGGCCCTCCTCCACCACGCCGACCTCCGTCCGAGCAAGCTCGAGCTCATGGCAGCCTGGCTTCCGGGCCAGCCATGGTTCGAGGCCGGGAGCAACGGACTCCAGTCCCTCGGCGCCTACCGGTTCGACGACCCTGACGGCGAGGTCGGGATCGAGACGCACATCCTTCGCATCGAGGTCGACCGCACGCTGCAGGTGCCGCTGACCTACCGAGCCGCCCCGCTCGGCGGCGCCGAGGCGTGGCTGGCCGGGACGCTGATGCACTCGGTGCTCGGCCGCCGGTGGGTCTATGACGCATGTGCAGATCCGGTGTACGCGACGGCGCTCGCAGCGACGATCTTCCGGGGCGGCACCGAGGCCGAGGAGTACTTCGAGGACGACGGCCGGCGCGAGTCGCGCGTCTCGACCGTCTCGGTGATGGGGAGCGGCTCGCCGAATGACGCCGACCAGCCCCCGGTCGTCGAGCTGACCTGCTCGACTCGCGAAACCGTCACCGTCATCGCGGCGTCGGGCCTCGAGCTCTCCCTCCATCGCGTGATCGACGCGTCCACCTCGGCCGTCGACGGCAGCGACACCCTCATGGGCACCTGGGCCGGGGCTGCCGTACCGGTCCTGCTCGCGACCGCGAGACGCACCTGATGCGAGCAGTCGCCTACGACCACTATGGGTCGCCCGACGTGCTGCGGGTCGTCGACGTTCCGATTCCGACGCCGGCGGCCGGCCAGGTGCGCGTCAAGGTAGCGGCGACGTCGCTGAACCTGAGCGACTGGGAGTGCCTGCGAGGTGCGCCGGCGTACGCACGCATCGGCGGGCTGCGCCGGCCGGCCCACCCGGTTCTGGGCTCCGACATCGCGGGCTGGGTGGACGAGGTCGGGCCTGGCGGCACGCGCTTCCGGCCTGGTGACGAGGTGTACGCCGACAACCTCAGTCTGATGGGCGGCTTCGCTGAGTACGCCCTGGCGGCGGAGTCCTCACTGGTCGCGAAGCCCGCGGCGCTCACCTTCGAGGAGGCGTCGACCATCCCGCAGGCGGGCGCGATCGCGTCCCAGGGCATGCGGGGCGCTGGAGCCGGTCGACGCGTGCTGGTCAACGGCGGCGGCGGCGGGTCGGGATCGTTCGCGATCCAGCTGGCAAAGCGCGCCGGAGCGCACGTGACCGCCGTCGACAACGCCCACAAGCTCGACTTCATGCGCTCACTCGGAGCCGACGAGGTCGTCGACTACCGAGCCGCCGACTTCACCCGCACGCGAGAGCGCTACGACCTCATCCTCGATCTGGTCGCCCACCGGTCAGTCTTCGCCTATCGCCGCGCGCTGGCTCCCGGAGGCAGCTACAAATGCGCGGGAGGCTCTGTCCGCGCACTGCTGCGGGTCCTGACGGTCGGCACGGTCGCCGCCCGTGTCACGGGTCGCCGCATGGGGGTGCTCGTGGTCAGAATGGGGCCGCCCCACTTCGACCCGCTGGCCGACTTGTGTGTCGCAGGCGAGATCGACATCCACATCGACCGCACATTCGCACTCGATCAGACCGCCGATGCGCTCAGCCATGTCGGCGAGGGCCGAGCCCTCGGCAAGGTGGTCGTCCTGCCCGATCAGCACGCCTAGCAGTCCCTAGTCGGGCGGCTTGCCGTAGCCGGACGGCTCGCGCAGCTCCCGGTGGGCGATCTTGCCGCTGGCGGTGAGCGGCAAGGCGTCGACGAAGTGGACTCGGGCGGGCAGCTTGTATGCCGCGATCCGGTCGCGCAAGAACTCCGTCAGCGTCTCCGCCGACAGCGACTCGCCGTCCTTCGCGACCACGAAAGCCACCGGCACCTGTCCCTCCTCGGTGTCGTCCGCGGCCACCACGGCGGCGGCCGCCACAGCGGGATGCAGGACGATCGCAGACTCGACCTCGCCGGGAGTGATTTTCGACGTGCGCCGCACGATCAGGTCCTTGATCCGACCCTCGTACCACCACGTGCCCGTCGTGTCCTGCGACCCGATGTCGCCGGTGTGGAGCCAGCCGTCGGCGAGCATCGCGCGGGTCAGCTCGTCGTCCTCCCAGTACCCCTGCATCACCATCGGCCCGCGCGCCAACAACTCGCCGGTCTGCTCGTGCCGTCGGATCTCGGCCCCGCCCACCGGCTCGCCGATGCAACCGTCGCGGTCGAGCCGTCCGGTCCGGCTCACGGTGAGCCAGATCGCCTCGGTCATCCCGTACCCGACGGCGATCGACTGGCCGAAGCGTGTCGAGAAGTCGCGCTGCACGGCTGCCGGCACCGTGTCGCCGCCGGTGTAGACGCCGCGGAAGGACGAGAACCAGTCGGCGTCAGCGTTGCGATCGCGAGAGAGCTGCGCCAGCACATCCAGATGGGTGCACACGAGTGTCGGCCGGTGGGCGCGAAGCCCGGCGACGTAGGTGGGCAGGTCGAATCCGTCGTACAGGACGACCTCGGCGCCGCGGACCAGACCGGTCATCGTTTCCATGAACCCGCTGATGTGCACGAGCGGGTCGCTGACCTGCAGGACATCGCCTGCGGTGATGTTGCCGAGCGCCTCCGAGGTGCTGTCGAGAATCCCGCGAACCGAGCCGTGGGTATGCACCACGCCCTTGGGCTCACCGGTCGATCCAGAGGTGAAGAAGATGACAGCGGCCCGATCGGCGTGCGAAGCGGGCACGGCCGCAGGGTCCGCGGCTGGCTCAGCCAGCGAGCTGAACGGCTCGAACCCGGACGAGCCTGGGTCGCCGACGACGCTGACGCGGACCGGCGCGAGCACGTCGGACGGCAGGTCGGCCAACAGGCCGAGCCGAGACTCGTGCACGACCAGCAGTCGCGGGCGGCATCTGCCGAGCACCCGCTTCAGCTCAGGGGCGGCATACCTCAGGTTGAGCGGGACCGCGACGGCCCCCGATCGCCAACACGCGAGGTAGAGGAGTACCGCTTCGGGGCAGTTCGGCAGCATGAAGGCGACACGCTCGCCGGACAGTGGCGCGAGGTGGCCCGCCAGGGCGCGACCGACGTCGTGGAGTCGCCGGTACGACCACTCGTCGTCGCCGAAGACCAACGCCGAACTGTCGAGGTCGGCCGGCTCGTAGAGCGCGCTCAGCGGCGAGGTGCCGGCCGGTTCCATGCCGTCCATGATCGCCGCGGCGTCAAGATGTGCGCCTGGTCCGCCTTGCTCGGCCGCTGCTTGGCATCCGACGCCCGTCTGCGGTCTGGTGCGTTCGCAAACTGGAGCCACTTTGCCGACCGCCGTTCTCCGGGCGGCGCCGCTGCCTCGGCAAAGTGGTTCCAGTTTGCGGTTCTTGTCGCGTCGCCGGTGTGCTAAGACGTCGCCTGTGTATCGGGTGCGCCCCATCGGCTGGGTCGAGTCTCCGCTGGTCGACCGCGACCGCGCGCCGCGCCAGGGCGACGAGGGCGCTCCAGACGCGTGGATCGTCTTCACCGACGACGTGCGCGATGCGATCGCCGACCTCGAAGTCGGCAGCGACGTCATCGTCTTGACCTGGCTCGACCGCGCCGACCGCGGTGTCCTCACCACTCGCCCGCGCGGCGATGCGAACCGACCGCTGACCGGGGTCTTCAGCACCCGGTCGCCCGACCGCCCCAACCCGATCGGACTGCATCGCGTGCAGATCGCGGCCATCGAGGGCACCCGGGTCAAGGTGCGCAACCTAGAAGCGCTCGACGGCACCCCGATCGTCGACGTGAAGCCAGTGCTCGGATCGGTCGACGAGCGCTGAGGCTGGTCGGCCAAAGCTGCGGCTCGAGGAGTCGAACGACCTGCTCGATGTAGGTCGCCACCTGACAAGTCGAGCCGCCCGCCACACGCTCGGTGGACGGGCGGCTCGACACCCCTTGCAGCGACTATTCGCGCCGTACCCCCGTGCCGGGCGGTGCCGCTGCGGCTTTCCCCTCGTCGGTCTGTGGAGGCAACCGCCTCTCTGTATCCGGATCCCAGCTGTTTATGCGGATCCCTGCTGTGGCGGGCGCGACCGCGCTCTCGTCTCGGTGACGATGCCGGCCGCGACCTCGCGCAGTTTGACGTTGCTGTCTTGCGAAACGCGTACGAGAAAGGCGAATGTGCGGTCGTCGTCGATCGTGTCGCAGGCTGCCTGCGTCAGCGCGGCGAGCGTCTTCGTGACGTCGAATGGGGCCGGAAACGTCCTGGCCAGGTCGGCCATTGCGCGACGGACAGCGGGATCGGACGGCATAGGAAGGTCGCTTCCACGGTCGAACGGGCCGTCCACTGGCTTGATCCGGCGGCCTAACCGTACCTCACGTCCACGGAAGGTCAGGAACGAACGAGTCTCGCGATCGCCGCGGACGCCTCAGCGACCTTCTCGACGACGACTGCAGCGCGCTCGTCGCCGCGGAGACCTGGCCAGGATGTCGATGCAGTACCGGTCCTCCTCGACCATCCGGTGGATGCCGCGCACCTGTCCCTCAATGCGCCGCAGCCGTTTGAGGTGGGTCGTGTCTCCCCAGGTGGATCCTCGAGGGGAGTGAGAAGATCACGTCGTGGCCACCGGTGTCCGGGAGGTGTGACCGTGACGACGACCAACCCGCAGTCTGACGGCGCCGCCGCATACGGCAATGCACTCCGCATCGAGCGCAACGGCATCAACGTCATCAGTGAGGCAGAGCGAAAGGGCAGCCCGCGCGATCTGTTCTGGCCGTGGTGCGCGTCGAACATCTCCGTCCTCGGACTCTCGTACGCCGCCTTCGTCCTCTATTTCGGACTCTCCTTCTGGCAGGCGTTCTTCGCATCCGTGATCGGCACGATCGTGTCGTTCCTCCTCGTCGGACTGGTGTCGCTCGCCGGAAAGCGCGGCTCCGCGCCCACGATGGCCCTGTCGCGCGCATCGTTCGGCGTGCACGGAAACGCTCTGCCCAGCGTGGTGTCGTACTTGATCCTGGTCGGCTGGGAGACCGTGCTTGTCGCACTGGCGACCCTCGCCACGGCAACCGTCTTCGACCAGCTCGGCTGGAGCTCCGGCGACGTCACGAAGGTCATCGCGTTCCTCATCGTTGCCGCGCTCATCGTGGCGGCCGGCGTGCTCGGCTTCGACCTGATCATGCGCGTGCAGCGCTGGCTGACCTACATCACCGTGGTGATGACGATCGTCTACATCGCGTTCACCGTCGACGAAGTCGACTTCGGAAAGGTCGGCGACCTGCCTTCGGGCAACTGGAAGGCACAGGTCGGTGCCCTGGTCCTGATGATGACTGCCTTCGGCCTCTCGTGGGTCAACTCGGCCGCCGACTACTCGCGCTACCTGCCGCGCTCGGCCTCGAACCGCGGCGTCGTCGGCTGGACGACGTTCGGCGGCGCCGTCGCGCCGGTGATCCTCGTTGTCTACGGCCTGCTCCTGATCGGCTCGCGACCGGACCTCATCGACCCCATCGCGTCTGATCCGATCGGAGCCCTTGCGACGCTGCTGCCCGACGGCTTTCTCCTGATCTACGTGGTCGTGGCCGTCGCGGGGCTGATCGCGGGCGCGATCCTCGACATCTACTCGTCCGGACTGACGCTGCTGACCCTCGGCGTGCCGGTTCCGCGCTGGCAGGCCGCTCTGCTCGACGGCATCTTGATGATCATCGGTGCGATCTACATCGTCTGGATCGCTGACGACTTCCTCGGCCCCTTCATGGGGTTCCTGATCACCCTTGGCGTCCCGATCACGTCCTGGTGCGGGATCTTCCTGGCCGACCTGGCGCTCCGTCGACGCGACTACGACGATGCGGCTCTCTTCGACCCGAACGGGAAGTACGGATCGGTCAACTGGGTGTCTGTCGTCTTGATGGCGGCCTCGACCGTGATCGGCTGGGGACTGGTCGTCAATACCGCCAAGGGCTTCAAGTGGGAGGGTTACCTGCTCGACCCGATCGGCCTCGGCGGCAAGGACGGCGCGTGGGCGTTTGCGAACCTCGGAGTCGCGTTTGCCTTCATTCTGTCGTTTGCGGGTTACTACCTGTTCTGCGCGAGCCGGGTCCGCAGCCAGGAGGCTTCGGCTCCTGAGAACGCTCTGACGAGTCGCTAGCGAGGCGCGCCACGCCTACGGATTCTGCAGGGCCGCAGGCCGGAAACCGGTGATCTCGTTGCATACCTGCCGCTAAACGGGTCAATTCTTCGTCACAACCGTTCCCTTGGGGCCGTCCTTCGTGCGATCCTGCCCTGGCATCGCGCTATCAGAGGGTCTTGGGAGGCAATCACATGCGCAGAGCGTCAATCGGAGTTTCCTTGCTGGCCGTGATGGCCCTGGCCGTCGCCGGCTGCGGCAACTCGAAGGATGACAGTGCCGGCGGCAGCGGTTCGACTGAGACGTCCGGCGGCGGCACCGGTGTCTGCGCGACGAACACCTCGACCGGCGACCTGCTCGCCGAGATCTGCGATCGCGGCAAGGTCGTCGTCTCGACCGACCCGAAGTATCCGCCGCAGTCGTCCTACAACGAGTCGACCGGCGAGTTCGAGGGCTTCGACATCGACGTCGCCACCGAGATCGCCAACCGCCTCGGCGTCGACATCGGCTGGGAAGAGCCAGACTGGACGGTCATCACCGCAGGCAAGTGGGCCGGGCGGTGGGACATGAGCGTCGGTTCGATGACGCCGACGAACGATCGGCAGAAGGTGCTCGACTTCTCGCAGCCGTACTACTACACGCCTGCGGTCGTCGTCGTGAACAAGGCCAACACCAGCGTTCAAGACCTGTCGACTGACCTCGACGGGGCCGACATCGGAGTCTGCAGCGCCTGCACTTACGAGTCGTTCCTCGAGAAGACGCTCGCGATCAAGGGCTTCACGTTCAACTTCATCATTGACGACGCGAACGTCCACGGCTACAAGACCGACACGCTGGCGCTGGACGACCTCGCGCTTGGCGACGGTGCTCGGCTCGACGCGGTCATCACCTCGCTCACGACCGCCCAGGGCTACATCGACGCCGGCAAGCCGGTGAAGATCGTCGGCGACCCGGTGTTCTACGAGCCGCTCGCGGTCGCTATCGACAAGAGCGCGCCGGCCGACCCGACCTCGTTCGCGGCTGCCGTCGACCAGATCGTCGGGGAGATGCACGACGACGGCACCCTCACTGAGCTGTCGAAGAAGTGGTACGACGGCGTGGATCTGACCGTTCAGCAGTGACGCTCCGCGAGGCGTGATGTCGTCCGACGGGGCGTCAGCGTCGAGGCGCTTCGGCGACCGAATGGACGCCCTCGCACTGGCAAGTGCGAGGGTTCCATTCCGCCTCAAGGTCGGCGTGGTCTGGGCGTGCATCTTCGCGCTGCTCGGTGTCTTCTTCTGGCTCTGCAAATTCGACACGAACTGGATGCGAGACGAGTTCGGGTTCATCTTTGGCGGCCTCAAGTTCACGATCTATCTGGCCATCGCGGGCATCGTCCTCGCGATCACGCTCGCGCTGCTCGGAGCGCTCGGGCGCCTGTCGTCCAATCCGATCGCGTACGGAGTGTCCGGCTTCTACGTCTCCTTCTTCCGAGGGACGCCACTGATCGTGCAGATGTCGTTGATCTATTCGGCGGCGCCGCAGGTCGGGTTCAATCTCGTCGACCGACTCCCGTGGCTTGGGACGAACTTCCAGAATCGGTTCATTCTGAGCTCGTTCACCGCCGGGGTCTTGGCTCTCGGACTGAACTACGGCGCCTACATGACGGAGATCTTCCGTGCCGGCATCCAGGCTGTCGCCGGTGGACAGGGTGAGGCAGCCGACGCCCTCGGCATGACCCATGCTCAAAAGATGCGCAAGGTGGTCCTGCCGCAGGCGTTCCGCGTCGTGATCCCGCCGACCGGCAACGAGTTCATCGCGATTATGAAAGACACCGCTCTCGTGTCGTTCCTCGGCACGCCGATCGCCAGCGCCGAGCTCTTCCGACGCGCGAGCCAGGTCGGGCAGCAGGACTTCAAGAGCCTTGAGGCCCTGGTGCTGGCCGCTGGCATGTACTGGGCATTGACCGCGGTCTTTACGTTCTTCCAACGCAGACTCGAGACTCGTGTGTCACGCGGGTACGTTCGCTCGGCGACCGGCAAGCCTCGCGGCGGTTCGGTGGCACAGTCAGGCGTTGCGTTCGATCCTCCGCCCGACCAGCCGCACGGAGGAGGGACGCCGCAATGACCGATCGCGACGTCGTCGTCAGCGTCCGCGGGCTGAAGAAGACCTTCGGACAACTCGAGGTGCTCAAGGGCATCGACATGGATCTGCACTCAGGCGAGGTCGTCGTCATCTTCGGCCGGTCGGGCTCGGGCAAGTCGACCTTGCTGCGCTGCGTGAACTTCTTGGAAGACCCGACGGAGGGCACCATCGAGGTCGGCGGTATGAGCTTGGGCGGGGGACACCGCACCCGCCGCAAGCGCGAGCAGATTCGCCGCCTACGGCTGCATACCGGCATGGTGTTCCAGCAGTTCAACCTGTTCCCGCAGATGACCGTGCTCGAGAACGTCATGTGTGCTCCGCTCTGCGCACGAGTCGGGCCGCGCGACAGCGTCCGCAAACAGGCTCTCGATCTTCTCGAGCAGGTAGGCCTCGCCGACAAGGCTGACGAGCACCCGATCCGCCTCTCCGGCGGTCAGCAGCAACGTGTCGCGATCGCGCGGGCGCTCGCGATGAATCCCGAGGTCATGCTTTTCGACGAACCGACGTCGGCGCTCGACCCCGAGCTGACCGGCGAGGTCCTGAGCGTGATGAAGTCGCTCTCGACCGAGCTCAACATGCCGATGATGGTCGTGACCCACGAGATGGGGTTCGCCCGCGAAGTCTCCGACCGAATGGTCTTCTTCCACGAGGGCGTGATCCTCGAAGAAGGCCCGCCCCAAGAGATGTTCGCCAACTGCAAGTTCCCCGAGACCCGGAAGTTCCTCGACGCGGTTCTCTGAGAGAGAGTCTCTGAGCGAGAGTCTCTGAGCGAGAGCTCCTGGCGCAACAGAGAGACTCACCCGGCGGGGCCACTGTCGTGGCTAGCGCCGCACCGGGTGAGTCCCGTCCCCTGACCTCTCGC
>DATIOH010000213.1:0-6349 GCA_035473375.1 Nocardioidaceae bacterium
GTGAGGTGGCCCGTCGACGAGACCGGCAGGAACTCTGTCAGTCCCTCGATGCCGCCGAGCGCGATTGCTTCGAGAAGGTTCACCGCCTCATCCTGGTAGACCGCTGGCCTCAAGGGCCTCAGAAACCGCGCGAACTGTCGAAATTCTCAGGTCGAGCGTCTCGTCGAAGGGCAGGACGGTCAGCGTCGTGACTCCGGCCTCGGCGAACGCCTGCAGCCGGTCGGCGATCCGGGCAGGCGGGCCGATCAGCGACGTCTGGTCGATGAAGTCGAACGGCACCGCGGCCATGGCCTCGCGATGCTGGCGGTCGAGATAGAGGTCCTGCACCCGCCGGGCATCGGCCTCGAAGCCCATCCGACAGGCGAGCTGGTTGTAGAAGTTCTGCTCTCGGCTGCCCATCCCGCCGATGTAGAGCGCGGCATACGCCCGCAGCCTGTCGGCGCATTCCGCCACGTCATCGCCGACGACGACCGGAACACTCGCGGCGACGTCGAACGGCTCGCCCTCGCGGCCGGCCCGCTGGCGACCGATCTCAATCTGCCCGAGGGACTCCGACGCGTGCTCGGGCGAGAGGAAGATCGCCAGCCAGCCGTCCGCGATCTCGCCGGCGAGCTCGAGGTTCTTGGGTCCGATCGCCGCGAGGTACGTCGGGATGCGCTCGCGCACCGGGCTCACCGTCAGCTTGAGGGCCTTGCCCGGGCCGTCGGGAAGCGGGAGCGGGAAAAACTCCCCCTCGTGGCGCACCGTCTGCCGCGCGAGGGCCAACCGGACCACCTCGACGTACTCTCGGGTGCGCGCGAGCGGCTTGGCGAAACGGACGCCGTGCCATCCCTCGGACACCTGCGGGCCGGAGAGCCCCAGCCCGAGCCGAAACCGACCGCCGCTGAGGAGGTCGAGCGTCGCCGCCGTCATCGCAGTCATCGCGGGGGTGCGCGCCGGGATCTGGAAGACCGCCGCCCCGACGTCGATCCGCTCGGTCTTCGCCGCGATGTAACTCAAGACAGTCGCCGCGTCAGAGCCGTACGCCTCCGCAACCCAGGCGACCGCATAGCCCAGCTTCTCGGCCTCGCACGCGAGTGCGACGACCTCGTCGCCGCTGCTCCCGAGGACGTATCCCATGCTGACGCCGAGCCTCACGGCGACGACCCTACTTGCCGCACTAGGGTCGCTCTTCATGAAGCAGCGGTATGTCGGCTCGACCGGACTGCGCGTCTCGCGGCTCGGCCTCGGCACGCTCACGTGGGGAACCGACACCCCAGACCATGAGGCCGAGGACCAGCTGCGCGCGTTCGTCGATGCCGGCGGCACGCTCGTCGACACGGCTGCGGGCTATTCCGGAGGCGCGAGCGAGGTGATCGTCGGCCGTCTCATGCAGGAGGTCGTCGCCCGCGACCAGCTCGTCATCGCGACGAAGGCGGGCATCTCGCGACCGCGCGGCGAACGCGTCGTCGACGTCTCGCGGGGGGCGATGCTGCGCGGACTCGACGAGTCGCTTATCCGGCTGGGCACCGACTACGTCGACTTGTGGCAGGTACACACCTGGTCTGACCAGGTGCCGCTCGACGAGACGCTCAGCGCTCTCGACTACGCCGTCTCGTCGGGCCGAGCCCGCTACGTCGGCGTGTCCAACTACGCGGGCTGGCAGACGGCGCAGGCAGCGACCCACCAGGCCTCGACGCCGGGCCGGACCCGACTCTCGTCGACGCAGGTCGAGTACTCGCTTCTGCAGCGCGGCGTCGAGCGCGAGGTCGCGCCAGCGGCCGACGCCCTCGGCATGGGCATCCTCGCGTGGTCGCCGCTCGGCCGCGGCGTGCTGTCCGGCAAGTACCGATCGGGTATCCCCGCCGACTCGCGCGGGGCGTCGCCTACCTTCGAGCGCTACGTCAGCGTGCACCTCAACGCGCGTGCGGCTCAGATCGTCGAAGCCGTCTGCAAGGCGGCGGAGGGGCTCGAGCTGTCGCCGGTCGAGGTCGCGCTCGCGTGGGTGCGCGATCAGCCCGGCGTCGCGGCCCCGCTCGTGGGCGCCCGCTCGGCAGCGCAGCTGGCTGGGCTTCTCACGGTCGAGGACGTGACGCTGCCCGACGAGATCGCGGACGCCCTCGACGACGTCTCGGCGCCTGACGTGGGCTATCCGGAGGGATAGCAGCGGCTCATCCGAGTCCGCCGCGTTCGGCCTCGTCGATCGCCATGGCGGCGCGCACGAGCGCCAGATGAGAGAACGCCTGAGGGTAGTTGCCGGCCATCCGTCGACCGACGGGGTCGTACTCCTCGGCGAGCAGGCCGAGATCGTTTGAGATCGCGACGAGCCGGTCCATCAACTCGTGCGCGTCGTCGAGTCGTCCGGCGTGCGCGTAGGCACCGACCAGCCAGAACGAGCAGGCGAGGAACGGATGCTCGTCCTCGTCGATCCCGTCGACCCCGGTCTCGGGCCGGTAGCGCATGACGAAGCCGTCGCGATTGAGGTCACTCTCGATGGCCGCGATGGTTCCGAGAACGCGCGGGTCGTCGCCGGGCAGGAACCCGACCATGGGGATGAGCAGCAGCGCAGCGTCGACCTCGTCGGTGTCGTAGTGCTGCACGAAGGTGTTGCGGGTCTTGTGGAAGCCGAGCTCGAGGATCTCGGCACGGACCTCGTCGCGCGATTTGCGCCACGCGTCGACGTCGCCGCGAAAGCCGTACCGCTCGGCCGCCGTGACCGCACGATCGAATGCGGTCCACGCCATCACCCGCGACTGCGTGAACCGACGCTGCGGCCCGCGGATCTCCCATAGTCCCTGGTCCGGCCGTCGCCACGATTCGACCAACTCGTTGACCAAGACGCGCTGCAGCGCCCATGAGTCCTTGTCAGGTCCTTGTGCGTCGCGGGTCAGCGCGAGCGCGAGCATCACGGTGCCGAGCACGTCGCCCTGTCGCTGTGACACGGCTCCATTTCCGATCCGCACTGGCCGAGAGTTTGCGAATCCGGGCAGATGGGCGAGTTCCTGCTCGGGGAGGTGACGACCCCCGTCGACCGTGTACATGATCTGCAGGTCCTGCGGGTCTCCGGCGATCGCCCGCAGGAGCCAGCCCCGCCAGAGCATGGCCTCCTCGTCATACCCGGCCGAGAGAAGAGCCTGGAGCGTCAGCGCCGCGTCGCGGAGCCAGCAGAACCGGTAGTCCCAGTTGCGGCTTCCGCCGAACGACTCGGGAAGGGACGTCGTCGGCGCTGCCACAATCCCGCCTGTCTCCATGTGCGTCAGCAGCCGCAGGACGAGCAGCGACCGCACGACGGCGTCGCGGTACTTGCCGTCGTATGTGCAGGTGCTGGCCCAGTCCTGCGTCCACGAGACCGTGTGCGCGATTCTCTCGTCGACGTCGAGCAGCGGCGGGATCGAGCGCCACGAGGGAAACCAGGTCGTCGTGAAGGTCAGCACGTCGCCTTCGTTGACGTCGAACTCATCGGCGTGCCGGTGATCGACCGCGCTGGGGAGCCGGGTGCCGCGCAGGACCAGCATGTCGGGCCCAGCGATCGCCGAGATGACCTCATGGCCCTCTTCGTCGCTCCGCCGCGTCACCCACGGCTTGACCTTCCCGTAGCCGAACCGCGCCACCCACTCGTGCCGCATTCGCAACGTCCCCGACAGCCCTTCGATACGCCGTACGACGTCGGCGCGTCCGTCGGCGACCGGCATGAGGTCGGTGACCTTCACGGCGCCGTTGGGGCCGCGGTGAACGGTCTCGAGCACGAAGGTGTTCGCGATATACGACCACGACGACTCGCAGCCGTCATCGGTCGGCCCGATCAGCCATCGACCGTGCTCGGGGGTCCCGAGTAGCGCGGTGAAGCACGATGCCGAGTCGAATCGCGGAAGGCACAACCAGTCGATGGAGCCGTCGCGCCCGACGAGCGCTGCCGTCTCGGTGTCGCCGAGCAGGGCGTAATCCTCGATCGGCAAGGCCATGGGGTCGAGGCTAGTGGGCTAGTGGGGGCATCGACAGGTTTCGGCGAGCTGCGTCCGGCGACGTCGTGGCGTGTCACCATGGAGTCGGCATGGAGTACGAGTTTCAGCGCTTCTCGCTGCCGCGGACGATCTCGCGTACCGCGGTTCGTCGGCTGCTCGTCGACCGTGCAGAGTACGGCGGTTGGGAGCTCTCGAGAGTACGGCTGTTCCCCGATGGCTCGCGCAAGGTAGAGCTGCGGCGCCGCATCATCCGGGTGCGTTCGACCCGGGCGCCGGAGTTTCGCTCCAGCGTCTAGACCCGGTCTAGCAGCCGATCGATCACCCGTGCGCTGAACTCGAGCGCATCGACCGGGACCCGCTCGTCAACGCCGTGGAACAGCGCGGTGAAGTCGAGGTCGGGCGGCAGCTTGAGCGGCGCGAAGCCGAAGCAGCGGATGTCGAGCCGATGCCACGCCTTCGCGTCGGTGCCGCCGAACATCAGGTAGGGAAGAACGCCGGCGTCGGGATCCTCCTCCAGCACCGATGACCGCATAGCGTCGACGAGCGGACCGTCGAAAGACGTCTCGACGGCGTCTTGCTGGGTGAGGACCTCGTACGAGACCGACGGCGGCAGCAGGCTTCGCAGCGTCTCGAAGAACTCGTCCTCGTAGCCCGGCAGAAACCGCCCGTCGATCGCGGCGGTCGCCTCTCCGGGCACGACGTTGTGCTTGTAGCCGGCCGCGAGCATTGTCGGGTTGGCGGTGTTGTGGATCGCCGCGGCCAACACCCGGGCCACCGGGCCGAATTGCTCGACGACGGCAGCCGCATGGTCCTGCGGAGTGGGCTGGCCGGTGATCTTCGCAAGCTCGTCGAACAGGTCGCTCATGGCCCGGGTGACGCGCACCGGCCACTCGTGTCGACCGATGGCCGCGACCGCCTCGCCGATCGCGGTGACCGCGTTGTCCTGGTTGCGCATCGACCCGTGGCCGGCCGTGCCGTTGGCCCGCAGCCGAAGCCATGCCATGCCCTTCTCGGCGGTCTGGATCACGTAGACGCGGCGATCGCCGATGGTGGCGGAGAACCCGCCGACCTCGCCGATGCCCTCAGTACAGCCCTCCAGGAAGTCGGGCCGCTGGTCGACGATCGCATGCGCGCCGTAGAGGCTGCCGGCCTCCTCGTCGGCTGTGAACAGCAGCGTGATCGGCCGTGCCGGCACGGCGCCCGCACGCTGCCGGGCGCGAACGACCGACAGGATCGTCGCGTCGAAGTCCTTCATGTCGATCGCGCCGCGGCCCCAGAGATAGCCGTCGTGTATCTCGCCCGCGAAGGGATCAATCTTCCAATCCGCCTTCGCTGCCGGCACGACGTCGAGGTGACCGTGCAGAAGAAGCCGGTCGTCGCCTGCCCGCTCGGCCGACCCGCCCCAGCGGGCGACCACGGAGGTCCGCCGAGGACCGGCCTCGAACAGCTCGCACTCGATGCCGACCTCTTCGAGCAGGCCCGCGACATACTCGGCCGCCTCGCGCTCGCCAGGACCGGAGCCGTCACCGTAGTTGGTGGTGTCGATCCGGAGCAGGTTGCGGCAGATCTCGACGACTTCGGCCTCGGGTGCATACGCGTCGGTCATAGACGCAATCTTGCACCCACAGCGATTCGGGCCGAGAGCATGCCGTTTGCTAATGTTGTGCGTCGCTCGCGCCCCGTCGCGAGCACCCACGTCCGGGTGGCGGAATAGGTAGACGCGCTAGCTTGAGGTGCTAGTGCCCTGTAAGGGCATGGGGGTTCAAGTCCCCCCTCGGACACTCCATTCACGTCGGTCGCGGTCCCACACGCCGGCCGCCGTGTCATTGAGCACCGGATCGATGAGGAGCCGGACTATCGCCAGCGCTTCGTCGAGCGTCTGCCCGGTCTTGAGCAGTGAACGCCGAGCCTCGGCGGCGTAGCCCGGCACCCATAGGGCGCGGTCTGGAATGTCGAACACGTCTGGAACTGGCAGTCCGCGGCGCTCGAACTCCGAGAGGAGTGCGGTGCGCAGGGCTTCGGCCCTGACGGATGCACTCACAGCGATGGACACGAGGTCGACGAGATCCCGGTATCGCGTCGAGGGCATCTGTGTGTCGCCGTGACGCTCGTACGTCGCCGCGATCTTGTCGGCGACATGATCAACGAGCGGATACGCCCGATATCCCCGTTGCTCGACTTCTGGGATGACTCCGCGCGCCAGCGGCGGGACCTCTTCGGGCTGACCCGTCATCCGCACATCGGTTCCGACGAGATCGACGTGGAACGTCACCCATGTCGTCGCCCCGATGACGGCGGTCACTGGAAGGCGAACGGCGCTGTTCGCAATGAGCGACCCGGTCCCGACCTCAAACTGGAACCAGTCGCCGACGTTGAGCGCTGCCCCCTGCCGCAGATCCGCCTCGGCG
>DATIOH010000214.1:0-4642 GCA_035473375.1 Nocardioidaceae bacterium
AAGTGGGCGCCTGCGTGCGAGTAGGTCGTGCCGGCCGGGGCCTCCCACAGGCCTGTGACGACCTCGAGCGCCTCCTCGAGCTGGTCGAACCGCTCGTGCACGTCGGGGAACCGCATCCCGTACGCCCGATGCTCGTCTTCGTACCACCCTGCCCCGAGGCCCAGCTCGACCCTCCCGCCGCTCATCTGGTCGACCTGTGCGACCGCGATCGCGAGGGTGCCCGGGTAGCGAAAAGTCACCGAAGACACGAGGGTGCCGAGCCGCACCCGCGCGGTCTCGCGGGCGAGGGCGGCCAACGTGATCCAGGCGTCGGTCGGCCCAGGCAGTCCGTCGGTCCCCATCGCGAGGAAGTGGTCGGACCGAAAGAACGCGTCGTAGCCGAGATCCTCGGTCGCCCGCGCAATACGGAGCAGATCGTCGTAGGACGCACCTTGCTGAGGCTCGGTGAAGACTCGAAGGAGCATTCGACAACCCTGGCACACGTCGCTCGCTGATCGTCAGATGAGATTCGACAACCGAGCTTGTCCACTGCTTTGCGCTGCTCGCGAACAGCCAAGTCCCGCAATGTCACCCGATCTCGCGATGCTCTCGTCATCGCCCGCGACCCGGCGTACGTCTCTCACAACGGACGGTCACGGACCGCTTGACGCACCGACCATCATGCTTTACATGAGGTTGTCAAGAAATATGACTACACCTACACCTGCACAGAGGAGATGCCATGAGCCGTTTCGCCAAGAGAGTCGCCATCGCTTTCGCCGTTGCCGCACTGGCCGTTCCGTTGTCGGCAGCGGCGGCGACCGCCGCCAACGGTGGGTCAGTGAACGCCGGGCCGCGCTGCTGCTCCTGACACCGAGTCCGCGCGCGACGACTCGGCGCGCTCCGGCACCCGGCTAACGCCTGCGGAGTCGGCAGCGCGCCGATACGCCTGCAACGCCTCATCGGGTCGGCCGAGCTTCGCCAGCGCCTCGGCGAGCTCACGCCACACCGACGCTGCCTGACGGTCGGCTCCGGCGTTCTTGAGGTCGGCCGCTGCCAACTCGTACGACGCGATGGCGCCGTTGTCGTCACCTTCGTCGAGGCGGGCCGCACCGACGACGACCAGCGCTTGTGCGCGCTCAAGGCGCGGGTGCGGACCGAGTCGGTCGATGGCGGCTTCGGCGAGCCCGATCGCGGCAGCGGGGTTCCCTTCAAGGAGCCGACAGCGTGCGAGCTCGGTCTCGGCGTAGGCGATCTCGACGGAGGTGCCGTCGACCCCGAGCTCGTCGCGCGCCTGCATCAGCAAGCGTTCAGCATCCGCGAGCGGAGGCTCGGGTGACCGCAGCATCACGAAGGCAGCCGCCACCTTGAGAAACGACAGCGCTCTCGAGTTGTCGTTCTCGCCGTACAGTGCGAGCGCGCGGTCGAGGTATCGGATCGCCGAGCGGATATCGCCGCGCGCCTCGGCGACGAGGCCTGCGTTCCAGAGCGCCGAGGCCCGCGCCAGCGGAGACCCGCCTTGCTCGGACCGTTCGATCCAGGTTTTGGCCAGCGTGTGGGCGCGGGTGAGGTCGCCTCGCTCGTAGTAGCAGCCGACCAGCGTCGACGCGAGGGCGACGACCTCATCGCCAGCGAGCTCGGCTGACTCGTTGGCCTCGATCTCGCGAAGGCCGGCTTCGCCGACCTCGATCGCGTGGCTGAGGTCGCCGCACTCGCTGTAGACGCGGCAGAGATGCATGGTCAACGCCGTTCGACTGGCTCCGGCAGGGAGTCGATCGCCGTCGAGCAGCCCTTCGAGGGCCGTGACGGCATCCTCGAGCATGCCGATGGCCTCTTTCGCTCGGGCGATGCCCCAGCGTGCGTCGGCGGCGAGGTCGGGTCGGCGAAGCACGTCAGACTGGTTGAGAACAGCGGTGAACCGGTCGAGCGCCGTCTCTGCGTCGCCAGACCGGAGAGCGAGCTCGGCAAAGCGCAGGTCGATCTCCGCCGTGTCGTCGGCCGTGCCGCCGCGACCGGTCTGGAGATATTCGGCGGTGCATCCGAGCAGCACTGAGAAGCGCGCCAGCAACGCTGAGCCGACAGGTCGCCGACCAGACTCAATCAGGGAGAGATAACTGCCTGATATCCCCGCCTCGGCCGCCAGAGTCGTCTGCGAGATACCCCGCCGACCACGCAGGTCGCGAATGCGACCACCGACTTCTCCACTCACCACAGCCCCTCTCGCCAAACCCCCATTGACAACGCAGCGCATCGATCATCGCAGACGAACCTCGAGCTCGAACCCGGGATTCGGTGCGGCCCTGAGCCCGGCCGAACCCGTCATTGACGGGCTCGGCCGGGTGTGAGTGGGCCGGGACAAAGAGCCCACTTCATGGCCGTCGTCGTGCCCAGGCACGGGCGGTTTGTCGACGCTAGGCGCCCCCCTCGCGTCGCGCCCAGTGCCCGGCTCTCGATGCCAGCCGTGTCAACAACGGTAACAGAGATTCTTGACACGGAGTCGAGTACAAAGCGAGAAAGAATCAGGACCCGTGCAGCAGTGCTGCCTCGCCGTCAGGCGGCGGGCGTGACCGGAGCTGCTACGTGGCGCGGCTCGGGCGTGATCGAGCGGACCGGGGCGGTGCGGCGGGCGGTGAGCCGGGCAACCAGCCCGGGGCGGCGACGACGGGCGGGTCGGTCAGCGTGACGGCCCCAGACGAGGTCCGGCGAGGAAGCAATGACGGTGCGCATCGGAACGGTGTCTCCTTCGGATCCCTGGTGCTGGGAGGCGGTCGTGGCGAGCGCCTTCTGCCGAAGAGACGTATTCACCAGCGAACAGTGACGCTGAATGACGAAAGAATTGCGGAGCGTAACGAGCGATGCCGTGCGTCGATCTCCTCGGCGTGCTGCCGACACTAGGACGCCGGTCTGAGCGGGAAAGGTCGATTCCAGGCCGAATCGGTCGATCGGCCTATGCAAGTCGCTCTGTTCGTCGAGGCCGGCGACCGAATGAGCCGTCAGAGCGCGCGGTACATCACGTGCAGCCCGACGAGTCCGTGCGCGGGATGGTCGAACGCCTCGGGCACCGTGCCAACGATCTCGAACCCGACCGCCTGCCATAGCCGCACGGCGGACACGTTCGTCTCGACGACGGCGTTGAACTGCATTGCGCGATACCCCTGCCCGCGGGCCCACTCGATCGCGTCGTCGACGAGCGCCCTGCCGACGCCGCGGCCGCGAGCCGCGGCGCTCACCATGAAGCTCGCGGTCGCCACGTGCGACCCTCGCCCGGGCCGGTTCGGGCCCATCTTGGCCGACCCGAGGACCAGGTCGCCGTCGACAGCGACGACGACATGGCTGGGCGGACCCTCCATCCAGAGATCACGGGCATCGTCGGAGGAGATGTCGTCGGGATACGCGTACGTCTCGCCGGCCGCGACGATCTCGGCGAAGAACGGCCAGACAGCCGGCCAGTCGTCCTCAGTCGCGTCGCGGATCAGCACGGCTACGAGGACTCGACCGGAGGCTGAACCGAACGTGTCTGGATCTGCTCCGCGATGCCGAGAACCCCCGCCGTGATCGCGAGCACGGCTTTGGCGCTCGCCATCCGCCTCCCGCCTGCGACGGCGGCGATCTCCTGCTCCAGTGCGGCTCGGGCCAGTCGCGACACCTCAACGGCCCGCCGACCACGCGCAGTCAGGGTCAGGAGGCGCCGCCGACGGTCGAGGCGGTCGACCGACTGCCGGACGTAACCCAGCGAGACCAGCTCGCCCACGGTCTTCGAGACCGCCTGCTGACTCACGCCCAGCAGCTCGGCGATCTCGCTGGCGGTCGCAGGCCCGACGATCAGGCGCTGAATCACATATCCGTGGCCCTTGCGAAGCCCGCGCAGTCGAGCGTTTCGCAGTTCGATGAGCACGCGCTGATCGACAGCAGCGCCGATATGCGAGAGGCTGATCGCCAGATCGATCGGTGGCTGAGACTGAGACACACAATCATGGTTGTGCATTTCTACCCGTAGTGCAATACCTGATTCACGTCGGCGGGATCGGCGACCGCACGTCGACTGGATCCTTGTCGGCTCGAAGTCCCCGCCACGTCGAGTGCCGAAGCCGACGGTCATGGGTCCAGGTCCGGAACATCACCTCGCCGACGAGGTGCGGGTCGACCCATCGCGCCTTGCGAGCGAGCGGCGCCGGCACCTCGTTCGCGAACGGGCTCTCGTCGCGCGCGAGTGGCGCGAGCGCATCCGTGAGCTGGCGAAGAGTCGACTGGCTGAAGCCTGACCCGACGTGGCCGACGTACATCAGCCGGTCTCCTTCGTAGATGCCGAGGAGCATCGACCCGAGCGTCTTGTCGCGACTTCCCTCGCCGGGCTGCCAACCGCCGATGACGACCTCCACGGTCTTCCACAGCGGCACTTTGACCCAGTCGCTCGACCGGCGACCCGGAAGGTACCGCGACGACAACCGCTTGGCGACGACACCTTCCAGTCCCTGCGTGCGCGCCACCTCCAGCAGGTCCTCGCCGGCAACGTCGCGAAACGACGGAGGAACGTCGACTGTCGGGGGCCGCGACAGCCCCAACGTGTCGAGCCGGTCTCGACGGTCGGAGTACGCGAGGCCAGCCAAAGGCTCCCCGTCGTCCTCGAGCAGGTCGAAGACGAAGAACGACACGGGCGTCTGCC
>DATIOH010000215.1:0-20092 GCA_035473375.1 Nocardioidaceae bacterium
GTGCCGAGCGGGGGTCCGTCGTTCAGGTAGGCCCGATTGCCCACCTCGCGGTCAACGACGATCCGCGCGCGGACGAAGACGAGCGGCTCGGGGCTGGTGTACGTCCAGCCGCGCCCGCGGGCGTCGTAGATGACGGCCGAGAAGGGGATCGTCGTCTGTGCTGATGCGCCCTCGCCGGTACTCGTCGGCGCCGGCGCTACCTCGGCCGTCTCGATACCGAGCCGCTCGGCCGCGCGGTCAGTGAGCGTGATCCGGTTGACGCTCGTCCCTTCCACAGCCTCGACAGACGCTGGCTCGTCGGAGCCCTCGGCACCTTCGTCGGCCGCCGCCGAGCACGAGGCCAAGAGCAACGCCGACACGGTCAATGCGGCCGCGAGGCCGCGTTGAATGCGCATTCTCATCGAGCCCTCCCTGATGTCGTCGTGGTGCCGGCAGCGAAGCGGAGATAGAGAGTCGGCACGACCAGCAGCGTCGTGAGGGCGGTCGTCACCAGTCCCCCGAGGACGACGAGCGCGAGTGGGCGCAGAATCTCGAGCCCGGGCTCGCCTCCGATCACGACGATTGGCAGCAGCGCGAGGCCGATCGCCAACGTTGCCGCGAGGATCGGTCCCAGACGCTCCGTGGACGCGCGGACGACCAGGTCGGCGTCGAGGGGGCGCCCCTCCGTCTCCAGCGATTGGTATCGGCGGATCAAGAGGATCCCGTGGCGCACCGCGATGCCAAACAACGCGAGGAACCCGGCGAAGGCCCCGATGGTCATCGCCTGGCCGGCAATCAAGCCCGTCAGCAGGCCCCCCGCAAGCGCCACCGGCAGGCAGAGCAACAGGAGTGCTGCCAGCCGCCAGCTTCTGAAGCACGCCTGGAGCAAGAAGTAGACCGCTATGAGAGCAGCCAGTCCGATCAGCACGATGCGCTGGGCCGGGTTCGGTTCGTCGGCCGAGCCGTCGATCACCTGCGCGCGGTACTCGAGGGGGAAGTCGATCTGTGTCAGGTCGACCCTGACATCGTCGACCACCGATCCGATGCCGCGTCCGCTCACATCTGCCGTGACGTCGAGGGTCCGCGACACGTCCCGGTGCTCCACGGCCACGGGCACCGGCTCGACCGACACCGTCGCGACGTCGCCCAATCGGACGTGTCCGCCGCTCGGGGTGTTGATCATCAGGTCTTCGACACTGGTCGGTGCGGCGCGGGTCTCGGGCGTTCCCCGGACGACCACCTCGAAGACCTTCGCGTCTTCGTAGAGGCTGCCGACCTCGAGCCCGTTCATGTAGATGCCCGCCGCCCGCCGGACCTCGCCCGGCTTGATCCCGTAGCGCTGAGCTTTCGCCAAGTCGACCTCGACGATGACCGAGGGCTCTTCGACCTGTCGCTCGACGGCGGGGTCGGAGACGCCCTCGATCCCGCGGAGTATGCCCTCGACCTCCCCCGCCTTCGCTTCGAGCACGTCCATGTCAGCTCCGAAGAGCCGAACGACGAGGTCTCGATCCGGCTCCGCGAGCTCGTGGTCTTGGGCCGGGCCGTTCAGGTAGGTGTCGACGCTGGTCGACATGCCCGGATACCCACCGACGACGTCCGTCACGTCGGCGACCGTCGAGTCGTAGTCGGCGCCGTCGTCGATCGTCACCCAGATCTCACCTGAGTTGACGTCGACAACCGCGTCGGACAGGAGCGCCCGGCCGAAGTGAGCGCCGACCTCGGACACGCCCGGGAGCGCCCGGAGCTCCTCGGTGGCTCGGCTCGTGATGCGCGCCATCTCCGGCTGCGAGGTCCCGGGAGGGCCGGTCCACGCGACAAGGAGTTGCCGCTCCCTGAACGACGGCGTTAGCGATGCGCTGACCGCCGGCAGGACTCCCACGGCGACGACCGCCGCGGCCGCGAGCCCCACGTACGCGACCAGCGGCCGGGCGACCCCGTCTCGGAGCGCGCCCGCGTACCTCGCCTCCAGGTAACGCATCGGCGCGGCCGCCTCGCGCAGCGAGGCTCCGCGGCCGAGTAGCAGCACGGTCATAGCCGGCGTGAGCGTCAGCGCCACGACCATCGAGACGCCGACGGCCAACGCATACGAGAGCGCCAATGGCTCGAAGAAGGCGTGCGGCGTTCCGCGCACGAACAGAAGGGGAGCCGTCGCGGCGAAGATGACGACGGTCGCGAACGCCATCGAGCTCCGAACCTCTGACACGACGGCGAGGATCAGCGAGTGCCTCGTCTCGCCTGCATCTGCGGCCCTCTTCTCTCGCAGTCGCCGCACGAGTGCGTCGACGTCGACGATCGCGTCGTCGACGATGACGCACAGCCCGACGACGAGGCCGGCGAGGATCATCGTGTTGAAGGTGACGCCTTGCTGGTACAGAACAGCGGCAGCAGCGAGCAGCGCGGTCGGCACGCTGATCAGGCTGATGAGCGCTGCTCGCCACTGATAGAGGAAGCCACCGATCACGAGGCCGAGCAGCAGCAGGCCGATGATCAGCGCGAGGGCGACATTGTCGATCGACGAGTCGATGTAGCTCGCCGGCCGGTAGACGCCCGTGTCGACGTCGATGCCCGCGAGTCCCGGTCCCATCTCCTCGAACGCCTTCTCAAGGTCGTTGGTCACCTCGAGCGTGTTCGCGTCCGGGAACTTCTCGATCACGATCATCAGACCCACACCGTCATTGACCACGGCATCGCCAATGAGCGGCTGGTGGTCCTCGACGACCTGAGAAACGTCGCCGAGCCGGAGGCCGCTCGCGGGCTTTCCCTCGACCGTCACCCGTGAGAGGTCTGCGGCGTTGTTGATCGGGAGGATGTGCTGGATCCCGAGCCGCTGGTTCGGCGTGTCGACGAAGCCGCCTGTCCCAGGCGTCGAGGCCTCGAGGAACGTCAGCGGCGAGACTGCCAGCGCGTTGCCGGCCGTCGACACGACGTCGAGCAGCGTGACGTCGCGAGCGATCAGCTGATCGGGGTCGACGAGCACCTGCAGCTGACGGTCCTTCTGTCCCCACACCGACACATTCGCCACGCCCGTCACAGCCATCAGTCGCGGTCGAATCTCCCACCGCGCGAGCACTGACATGTCGATGGCGGAGACGGAGTCGGACGACAGTGTTGCCATCATGACGCGGCTTGTCGACGACACTGGCTGGAGCATGACCGGAGGCTTCGAGACGTTGGGCAAGGCGTGCGCCTGCGTCATCTGCTCCTGAACGACCTGACGAGCGGACAGCATGTCGGTGCCAGGCTCGAAGGTGAGCAGGATCGACGACAGCCCCGGCATCGACGTCGACCGAAGGTCGTCGAGGAAGGCGACCCCGTTGAGCAGGTCCGCCTCGAGCGGGACGGTGATCAACTGCTCGACTTCCTCAGCGGACAGTCCGAGCGCCTCGGTCTGGATCTCGACCTGGGTCGGGGACATCTCGGGGACGACATCGACCGGCGTCTCCCGAAGGCTCAGAGCACCGAAGACCACGAGGCCCGCCGCGACGGCGAGCACGACGACTCTGTTGCGCATACTCGCCCCGACGACCCACGAGACCATTGCCCCGCCCCGATTCTCACACCTGAGAACTTCTTGCTGCTTTCTCAAACTGTCCGCCGGTTTGAGCATGGACCGGTATGGCCGAGTCGGGCTATACCTCATGAGCAATGGGGCTATCCCGACGCTCGGCGCTCGCTCGATGTATCTCTGTGAACACTCGTAGTCATCTGCGCACGCGGTCGTGCGTCATGCATCGTTCTCGACCGGGAGCTCCACGTCGAACCGCGCACCGCCGAGATCGGAGTCGCCCACGCGGACGATCCCGTGGTGGGCTCCCACGATCTCGGCCACGATCGCAAGCCCGAGTCCCAGACCGCCGTCGTCGCGGTCCCGGGACTCGTCAAGACGGAAGAACCGCTCGAAGATCTCGGCTCGTCTGTCGCTCGGGACTCCCCTGCCGTCGTCCTCGACAACCATGACCGCGACGCCGTCCTCGCGGCCACCCGAGACGCGCACGGTCGTGTCCGCATAGCGCAGCGCATTCTGGAGCAGGTTGGAGAACACCTGCTCGAGCAGGTCGGGATCGCCGACGACCTGGACGGGCCGCACGGACGCCGCGTCGACGCGCACGCCGTCACGCCTGCCGACCGAGGTGACCGCTGTGTCGATCACGTCGTCCAGGTCGACCTTGGCCGCACGGATCCAGGGGCGACCGGAGTCGGCTCGAGCGAGAAGCAGGAGCTGGTCCACGATCGCCTGCATTCGCATCGTGTCCTTCAACAGCTCGCCTTCGTCGGCCGATCCCCCCGGGCGCGTCGTCGCGGTCTCCAACTGCGCGCGCAGACTCGCAACCGGAGTGCGCAGCTCATGTGCCGCGTCCGCCACGAAGCGGCGCTGCCGCTCCGAGCTGTCCTCGAGTCGGCTGAGCATTCGATTGACCGTGCGCGCGAGCCGGCCGATCTCGTCGTCCTGCACTGGCTCCGGGACGCGACTCGACAGGCTCTCGCCCGAGATCGAGTCGGCGCGGGCGCGGATGGCGTCGACCGGCGCGAGAGTGCGGCCGATCGCGAACCAGCTCACGATCGCGAGGACGGTGACGAGACCGACGACGCCGATGGCGCCGATCTCGGTGGCCGCAGACAGCATGTCGACCGCGTCCTCAATCGAGACGGCGACGTAGACGGTCATCGGCCCGTCTGGCGTCTGCACTCCTCGCGCTGCCACCCGGTACGGGCCGGGCTCGTCAACCGGCAGCTCCTGAAGCTCGTAGGTCGTCGCAGACCGGGGCTCCTGCGCAGGCAGGTCGAAGACGTTCTGCGGCGGGATCCCCTCGGTCGCGGCAACAATGCGGCCGTCCTGGACGACCTCGACGAATGTCTCGGGATCGTCGACGGGGAGCGGGTTGGTCAGCTCCGATGTCGCGGCAAGGTCCGCGACCGCGCGAGCGCGCACCGTGCCGGCGTCGTCTGCCGTGTTGACGAGCTCTTTCCTCAAAGCGGCGACGATCAGGAGTCCTCCGACGACCAGAGTGACGGCCACAACGGCGGCGGTCACCATGGTGATCCGGGTCCGCAGCGACAGCTGTCGCAGCCAGGCCGTCCCGCGCGCCGGTGCGCTCACGGCTCGCTGCGCAGCAGGTACCCCTTGCCGCGCACGGTCTCGATGGTCGCGCGCCCGAACGGCTGGTCGACCTTGCGGCGTAGGTATCCGACATACACCTCCACGACATTGGCGTCGCGGCTGTACCCGGGACCCCAAACGTGATCGAGGATCTCGGACTTCTTAAGCGGCCGGTCGTGGTTTCGCATCAGCAGTTCCAAGAGCGCGAACTCGCGACGGGTCAGGTCGATCGAATCCTCGCCGCGCCGGACCGTACGGCGGCGGGGGTCGAGGACGAGATCATCGACGACAAGGTCTGCCGGCATCCCAGTGACTCCGCGACGCAAAAGCGCGCGGCAGCGCGCCACGAGCACCGGATACGAGAACGGCTTGCGCAAGTAGTCGTCGGCTCCGGTGTAAAGCGACGCCGTTTCGTCCGTCTCGCCGTCGACCGCGGTCAGCACCAGGATCGGTGTCCACACGTCCTCGGCTCTGAGTCGACGGCAGACCTCGACGCCCGACAGGCGAGGCAAGAGGAGGTCGAGAACGATGACATCGACGTCGCGCTCTTTCGCGATCTGATACGCCGACTGGCCGTCGTGGCACACCGTCACGTCGAAGCCGTGTGCCGAGAGCCCGTCGGCGATCGCGCGCGCGAGCCGGACCTCGTCCTCGACAACCAGTGCTGACACCACATGTCGATCATGTCTTGGATGCGGCGTCGATGTCGCTGCTTCGCGGCAGTCGGCGGGGATTCGCTCCTCGGCGTAGTCAGGCTCGGCCCGCTTGTCCGCCTGGTCACCGCAGCCGGCGCGCTCGCAGTCCGACGAGGCCGAGCAGAACGACGACGAGGGCCGGCACGCCGACGATGAGCGGGATGGCGTTCGCAGCCTGGACCTCCCGCTTGCCGCTGACCGTCATGTTCAGCGCCGCGCTAGTGGCGACCGCGGCTGCATCCGGCTGCGACACTCCGACGTAGAGGACCATCGGCCCGGCCGTCACTGCCCGCACCTCCCACGTGAGCGTCGCGTTGCCGCCGGCGGGAAGCTCGTCGATGTACTGGGTGCGACGCGACGACCAGTCCTCGGGGTCGACGTACACCCCCGCATCGATGCTCAGGATGCTGAGGTGGGCGACCAGTGCTGACAGCGAGTGCCCGCTCTCGTTCGCGACTGTCGACTCGAAACGCACCTTCGCGCCGGGCCCGACGGTCAGCGCGTCCTGGTCAAGCTCGACTGTGACGTCTGGCGAGGCTCGCAGGGTCGACCGGCGGACATCGGCGGTGGCACTCGACTCGATGCCGGCGGTAGCGACCGCGAGTGAGCCGGCCAGCATCAACAGCAGCGCAACGAGCCGCCTCACGACCGACCCCTCCCCAACAGGGTCAACCTGCCCGCGGCCACCACGGCCGCCGCGGGCAACGCGATGGCCGCGACGATGGGCGCGACAAGCAATCCGATCTCCTGCCCGGCGGTGTGTTCGTGGACGATCAGCCGATCGAGAAACAGCAGTCCGCTGGTGAAGGGGTCAAGCCTGAGCAGCAACTCTCCGACCCAGCCCCGCATGGCCTCGGCCGGCATCTGATGCGGCACGTACAGCGCGAGCAGTACTAGGAAGCTGACCGACAGGCTCGCTGCGTTGGAGCGCGAGAACGCGCTGATCAAGAGGCCGACGCCGGTCAGGAAGAGCGCGAGCAACGATCCGACGACGAAGCCGGACACCGCGGCGACGCCGAACGTGTCGACGTCGCGCCCGAGCCACCAGATGTAGGGAATCGCCAAGGCGTACGCGACCAGCCACAGGGACAGGGCGGCCGCCCCCTTGCCGACGATCACGGCGCCGCGCGGGCTGGGCGTCAGCAGCAGGCTCTCGAGCGATCCCCGCTCGCGCTCGCCGCTGAGCGAGTCGGCGGCGCCCAGCACGACGAGCAGGGCGCCGACTGCGACCGCGGTCTGGACGATCAGTCCGACCGCCTCGCGCTGCTCGAGGAAGTTCAGCTCCTGGTTGGACGCCACGAGATAGGTCGTAATGCTGAGGACGGCCGTGTAGACCAGCATGAGCGCGAGCCCGCGCGCCGAGAGCCAGAGGTCACGCAGCTCGCGGCCTGCGACGACAAGCGCCGGCGAGACGGCGGGTGTGCTGCGAACCGTCATGTCAGTCATCGTTCGCGCCCTCCGTCACAGCGAGGAACGCGTCGCTCAGGCGACCGCCCTCGAAGGCAAGGCCGAGCACAGGGACGTCGGCGGCGAGAAGGGTGTTGAGCGCGGCGGTCGATGACTGCTCGATCGTGGCGTCGACGGGCAACGTCAAACCAATCTCGTCGGGTCGGCTGGCCGCGGTGGCAGGTATCCGCTGAGCCGCGAGAACCGCGATGGCACGCTGGCGGAGCTCGGCCGGCACGACGAGCACTCCGCTGCGAGGCGCCGCGGCGCTTCGGACCACTTCTGCGACCGTGCCGTCGGCGACGAGCCGGCCGCGGTTGAGGATCATCACCCGGCTGCAGACCTGCTCGACCTCGGCGAGGGTGTGCGTGCTGAGCACGACGGTCACGCTGTGCTCGCCGGCGATCCGCGCCACCAGGTCGAGGACCTGCTGCTGCCCTCGCGGGTCGAGGCCGAGCGTCGGCTCGTCCAAGAAGACGACCGACGGGTCATTGACCAGCGCGCGGGCGATTCCCAGTCGCTGCCGCATCCCGCGACTCAGGTTGGCGATCCGCGATCTGCTGCGATCGGCGAGTCCGACTTCCGCCAGCAGGCGGAGTGCCGTCTCGCGGGCGGCGGTGCGCGATGCGCCGAACAGCTGTGCGTGGTAGCAGAGCCACTCCTCCGACGTCTGTGCTGGCGGGTAGCCGGCGCTCTCGGGCAACACGCCGATCCGGCGCCGGATCTCCACCGGGTTCGAACTCGAGACCGACGCGACGGCGAATGTTCCGCGGTCGGGAGCGAGCAGCGTGGAGAGGATTCGGATCACTGTCGTCTTGCCTGCGCCGTTGGGGCCGAGGAATCCGACAACTGTTCCCGCGACTACCTGCATGTCGAGCGACTCGACGGCGACCTTGTCGCCGTACGACTTGCGCAGGCCGCGAACGTCGATTGCCAACGCCGTCGCAGACTCGGATGGCGTCGTCATCGGCGCCTCCAGAGGATGCCGCCAGCGATGATCATCCACGCGCCGATGCCGAGTGCGGCCGTCGTCGTGACAACGTCGGCGAGTCCTGACTCGTCCTCGCCCTCGGTGACTCCGAGCAACACCACGCCCCACAGTGACGCCCCTCCCGCGACGATCGCAAGCCAGCAGAACATCGGGGGGAAGACGCGGGCGCGTAACGTCGCCACTCCGGCGGCGATCACGGCCGCGCCGAGCGGGCCGAACGCGCTCCCGTAGAGCCAGTGGCCCGCGGTGTCCAGGGCCACCACGATCGAGTCCTCAGCGCCGTCGGCTGCTAAACCCGCGGCCGCGGCAGCGATGCTGTAGGCAGCGGAGTCGAGGGCCACGCTGATCGCGATCGCAGCGAGGCCGACTTCAAGCAACGGCAGGTCGGCGGTGCGCTCGCGCATCGACGACCTGAGCCCGGCCATGAACGCGATTGGCCCGACCAGGAATACCGCGATGAACATCGCCGCCAGGGTCGCGGCGCCGGAGTGATCGGCGTACGCGCTGACCAGTTGGCTGGTCGGCTCGCCAGGCCCCCGCGGACCCGGGGGCGATACGACCAGGATGACTGCCCACGCCAGCAGATATCCGATCGCACCGGCGAGTGTCATCCCTGCGGCGATCCTCGTCTCGGCCCGAAACACCGCTCCATGGGAGACGTCCACGGCGCCTCGCTACTCTCGCTGCTCGGATGGCACCGTGAGCGCGTACACCGCGCTGGTTCGATAGGCGCGCGCCTCGAGCCGAAGCACGGTCGCACTACTTGCCGAGAGCCGTTCGGGGCTGAGGTGGGTCATCGACACCAGCCGCAACACCTCTTTCGAGTCGTCCTTGGATCCTCGCCATCCGACGCGGACGACCCCGACGCCGACGGCGTAGTACTTGTCCTGGAAGGCGTGCGGGACTCCCGTCTCGAACTCCGCGATCACGACGACGTCGTCGTAGCAGCCGTCGGGCACGCACGTCGTGGCCCCTGTCTCGTGCACGCGCCCTCGGTCGACCCAATTGATCGGCGGCGGCGCATACCCTTGCGCGTAGTCCGGGGTCCCGAGGGTCGGCAGCCCAGGGATTGTCACTCCAGCACTGGCGCCCTTGATGCCGTGGATCCAGGCGGGCGCCTTGTCGAGCTCTCCCTCCTCGTACTCCTCGGGATACTCCCCCATGTGCCAGACGTTCCCGTACCGATCCTGCGCGAACATCGCGAGCTCCGCCTCGACCAACTCTCCGTCGAGGAAGTCCCGCTCCCATACGACCGCATTGGAGACGCCGTCGATGACCTTCGTCAGGTCGGTGACGACGGCCACGACGGTATGCGATACGCGCTCGCCGTCCTCGAGCGAGGAGCCACGGTACACGAGCCGCGCGCCGGGACGAAGCGGGTACCACCTGTTGTCGACGTCAGCGGAGTCGGCGTCGAACAGCGACGGGCGGTAGTCGTCGGCGCTCATCACTCGCGACATCGGTCCGACGGCCACGCCGCCAGAGTTCGAGTCCGCGCCGGTCGCGGATTGCGGATCGGACGCGGAGCAGGCGGTCGCGAGGAGCAGCGCTGCGGGCGCAAAGATCCAGCCTCGCATGCGAGCCTCCGAATCCATTCCTGAGAAGCTGCGCGATGACGTTCAGCATCGAGGATTCGGACGGTGCTGACTCCCCAGACGTGCCCGTCTGCTATCAGGTTGTTCCTACGCGCCGCTCGCGCATATGGATTGCGCGCCGATGAGTGCCTGTACTTGATGAAGAACAACCGCGCGCATGCGGTCCGGCACCGTCAGTAGCGCGACACGTCACTCGATCCGTTGAGGAATCGTCAACGGTGTTTCAGCCGGGTAGTTGAGACTGCCCTGGAACGGTGCTCAGGAAGCGAGGAGGCGCTCGGCCAGTTCGCTCGGACACGCGAACGCCGGCAGGTGCCCGCCGGGCAGGACGACCGGCGTGATGCCGAGGCGGTCCTCGGCCACCCGTCGCTGGAAGTCGAGCGGGAACATGCGGTCGTCAGTCGACGACAACACCTCTGTCCGCACGTCTGGCCAGGCAGCCAGTGGCCAGGGGTCGGCGAACGGACGGTCGGCCTGGACCGGCTCAGGCATCGCCATCGCCGCCGCGAGGATCTCTGGGGCGACACCGTTGAAGAAGACCGCGACCGGGTCGAACTCGGCATCGAGATCGCGGCCGTCAGTCGCAGCCTTCGCGGCGTACGCGGCCGATTGGCCCGTCGCGGCCCACCAGTCGCCTGCCGTCTCGCCTGGTGCGGGAATCATCGCGTTGACCAGGACCAGGCGGGCGGCTCCAAGGTCGGCGCACGCCTGTGGTGCGCTGAAGCCCCCCATCGACTGGGCGACGACGACACAGCCTGGCTCGGTGTTGGCTGCTCGGGCCGCCGCGACGATCGCGCCGGTGTACGCGGCAAGGCCGGCCGACTCGTCGCCTGCCGGCAGCTCGACCGCGACTGCCTGGTGGCCGGCAGCCTCGAGGAGCGGAGCTACCCACAGCCAGTGCGAGGCCTGACCTCCGGCGCCGGGAACCAAGACGAAAGTAGTCATGCAAGCGAAGGCTACGGGGCGATGGTGACAACCGACCCGTTCGCAAAGACGTCGACGCTTGCGTACAGCAGGCCGTTGCGGAACTCGAGAGCCGCCGGATCGGTCACCTCGGCGACCGTGGACACCTGGTGCTGCTGCACGACCGAGATCCGCTGCCCGAACAGCTCGGCGACATAGACCCTGCCGCCCGGAGCGACGGCGACGTTCGTCGCGCCCGCCAGGCCGGTCGCGAGCGTCGAGAACTCGCCGTCGATCGGGTCGATCCGCAGGATCCGGCCGTTCGCGCCCAAGGAACCGTCCTCAGCGCCGCCCGGCAGCAGACTCACGATCAGATAGCCGTTACGGTTGACCTCGACGTCGGTCGGCACCGGCTCGACGTTGTACGCCTTGCCGACGACGCACTCGGGCAGGCCGTTGGCGTCGGCGTACTCGGCAGTCGCGACCGTCCGCACCGGTCGGATTACCTTCACCACGGCGATGTCGCCTGCGAGCGAGACGAACAGGATGTCGTTGGCCGCTGCGTCGGCGACGTACCAGCCGCCGCCCGGAGCATTCGCCACCGCGTACGGATGCGACTCGACGACTCCGGAGTAGCTCGGCGGCCCGAAGTCCGAGGAGATCTGATTGGCGCACGATGGCTTCAGATGGGGGAAGCCGTACGTCTGGGCGCCGTCCGGGTTGTTCGTCGCCTCGAACCGACCCAGATTGGCGACGGTGCGGACAGTTCCGTTGTCGAATCTGCGCTTGAGCAGCGACTCCACGTCGCCGGACGGCTCCTCGGTGTTCTGGGTGTAGACGACATCGAAGCCGTCGACCGCGACGCCCGCGATCTCCGAGCCAGGCTCGGTGACGAGGTCCTTCGTGGATCCGTCCGGGCGGATCCTGGTCAAGAGACCGGCGAAGTCTTGCGCGACGTAGACGCCGTTGCCGCTGACTGCGATCTGCAGCGGTCCGGCGAAACCCGTGCCGACGGGGTCCTGAGGTGCCGGCGACCCGACCGCAGACACGGGCATCGCGAGGGTGGCGGCCGCCGCCGCCACTGTCGCGACGACTGCTGAGCGGGCACGGAACATAGTGGGCTCCCCCAGGAGTCGATGGCACGTCGCCGGTAGTCGGCCGGCTGCGCGCTTTGGGGAAACAATGACTCCGCAGTGCGGCTCACACCAGCGCCACGCATCACTGCCGCCACAGATCTTGGGCTGGATCACTCACGGTCACTCCCGCCGCACCCGCCGCAGACGCGCTCTACCCGAGCGCGACGTAGCGCTCACCCACCGGCAGCGGCGCTGTCACCGTGTTCGTCGGCCCGGCAAGCGGGCATGCCCACGCCTCGTCATAGGCACACGACGGCTGATAGGCAAAGTTCAGGTCGACGACCAGCGCGTCCGCGTCGCCGCCGAGATCGGCTCCCTTGACGGTGTCGAGCAGATAGCGCCCGCCGCCGTACGTTCGTTGGTCCGGGTCGCGAACAGGCACGAACACGCCACCGCCGTACGACCCAAGCCACCAGAGGTCGAGCGTGCCGATGTCGGGAAGGTCGACCCTTCCGAGTCGGCTGAACGGCACAACACCGTCGGTCGCCGTCTGCACGTCTCGCGACTCGGGCTCGACGTCGAAGTCGATGGGCACGACGAACCGGTAGGCGGGGTCGTAGTCGGCGACGTCGGCTCCCGGGTAGTCGGCCCTGCTCGCAGCCGCGACAGGCGACGCCGGATGCGTGCGAAGCAGCCGGTCGCGACCCGCTATCCACTGCGTGTGTGCGGCCGCGGGCTCAGGTGTCGAGCGCACCTGCCGGTACAGCTCGAAGACCTCGCGACGCCAGTCGAGAACCGCCCATGTCTCGCGCATGGGCCAAACCTACGCGGCGACCGGCGGCGTCTTGCGCGTGTAGTAGTCGTGCCGAAAGAAGGCCCGGAACGTGCCGTTGCCCGAGATGTGAGCAGTGATGCGGGGCGTGGTGACGGTGCATCCGTCCGCCGGGTCGGCCAGAGACGTCTCGATCGTCGAGTCGTCCGCGCCCGGATCGTTGGGATCGTAGACGCGCAGGGTCAGACGTCCGTCGTCGTCGAGGTCATAGCCGTAAGCAAGCACTTGATGGCAGTGACCGAGCATCCGCACCTTCCCGCCGACATCGGTCGGCCACACTCGCTCGCCGCCCACGAGGCCGAGCGGCGACAGCCGACCCGCGTCGATGTCTGCCTTGATCTTCGGCCACTCGCGCCCCGCGAGCACCGATCCGACGCCGTGCACGAACCACGCATCGCGATCCGGGGTCGACATGAGAGACAGATAGCGGGCCACATTCGACGACAGCCCGCGCGAGAGGGCGAAGCTGTCAACCAGTCGCGCGGTCACGTACGTCGTCAGGTCAGAGCCGGCCGCGGGAGGCACGGTGTCTGGAGGCACCGGGAGCCGCGGCGCGGCGAGGAACAGATCCATCACCGCGTAGACCATGCCGCCGCACACACCGTTGGACGCGTCGCCGACAGGGATCGACCGGCCGAGACCCGGCAGGTTGATCGTCGTCACGGCGATACCCGTCGGGAAGTGGTTCGAGAACCTCAGACCGCGGCTGCTGGGCAGGAAGTCGGGAACGCAGGCTGTCGTCATCGCACCATGAAGGTACGCCGCACTGGCGTTCCGATACATGGGCGAGGACGATCGGCCCATGAATGCGACCAGTGACATGCTGCGCCTCATCGTCGGCTTCCGCGTATCGCAAGCCGTGCATGTCGCGGCCGAGCTTCGGCTCGCCGACCACCTCGCCGCCGGGCCACTCAACGTCTCCACCCTCGCCGAACGGGTGGGAGCCGACCCCGACGCCCTCCGCCGGCTGCTCCGCGCGCTCTCGGCGACCGGTGTCTTCGTCGAGCAGCCCGACGACGTCTTCGCGACGAACGAGCTCGGCGCGACCCTCGAGTCCCAGCATCCCGCCCGTCTTCGGGCGATCTCGTCGAACACGTCGTCCACCTACTTCTGGGATGCGTGGGGCCGCCTTGAGCACAGCGTGCGAACGGGCGAGAACGCGTTCTACTCGCTCCACGGCATGAACGTGTGGGAATACCGGTCTCAGCACCCGGAGGCCGCCGAGCGTTTTGACGCGGCGATGGTCGCCATGACCCTCGCGGTGGCGCGCGGCCTCGCGGAGTCGTACGACTTCGCCGCAGTCCGAACGCTCGTCGACGTCGGCGGCGGTCACGGCGGCCTCCTCGCCGCGGTCCTCGACGCCCATCCAGCCATTCAGGGAGTCCTCTACGACCTTCCTCATGTCGTGGCGACCGCGCCCGCGGAGCTCGCCGCGCGGGGCCTCGGCGACCGCGTCCGTCTCGAGGCCGGGAGCTTCTTCGAGCAGGTGCCGGCCGACGGCGACTGCTACCTGCTGAAGTCCGTTCTCCACGACTGGGAGGACGACGACTGCGTGCGGATCCTGAGCGCGTGCGCGGCCGCCATGCGAAGCGATGCCGTGCTCCTCGTCGTCGAGCGGCTGCTCGATGGGCCGAACGAGGGCGCCGACACCAAGTTCTCCGACCTCAACATGATGGTGCTCCCCGGCGGGCGCGAGCGGTCTGCCGACGAGTTCGGAGCGCTCGCTGCCGCAGCCGGCATGTCTGTGACGCGCATCGTCCCCACATCGACCGCATTTCACGCGCTCGAGCTCGTCGTCACCTGACCAGCGGGCGCTCGCGCGACCCCAGACAGTGACTTCGGCGCGACTGAGGGCGTCGACGGCTTGAAATCGCCCCGATCGACGTCCGATGCTCGCCAAGATGCCCGCCAGGGGACTCGGGGTGCAAGAGCACGCCTCGCCACGGGACAAAGGGAGCAAACCTTCCATGAACACATCCATGCGGACCGGTGTGGCCGTAGGTCTGGCCGCCGGGGCCCTCCTTGTGGGCAGCCCGGCGACCGGCTCGATCGCCCAGTCGCACGTCGTCAGCGAGGACCCGGCGAACTTCACGCCGATGGTGATCGACGGCGGAGGCGTCAGCCACACCGAGACGCTGGCTCTCTTCCAGCTCGGCACCACCATGTACGCGGGCGGCACCTTTGCGCAGGTGCGGAACTCGGCGGGGACGCAAACCCTGGGCCGCTCGAACGTCTTCAGCTTCAATGCCACGACCGGCGCCATCAACTCGTTCGCCCCGAATGTCGACGGGATCGTCTGGGGCATCACCGGCACCGGCAACTCGGTCTACATCGCGGGAACGTTCAAGAACGTCAACGGCGTGGCTCGCCGCGGCGTCGCGAAGCTCGACGCGACGACCGGCGCGGTCGACACGGCCTTCAACGCGAATTTGAAGGGCAACGTCAGCGAGATCCGGCTGGTGAACAACCGGCTGATCATCGGCGGGAAGTTCGGCCCGCACCTCGCCGCCCTGAACCCGACGACGGGCGCCGACACCGGCTACATCAACGTGCCCATCTCCGGGACGGTCGCCAGCAACGCGGGGCCGACCGACGTCTACCGCTTCGCGGTGAATCCGGCGGGAACGAAGCTCGTCGCGGTGGGCAACTTCACGAGCGTCGGCGGCCGGAGCCAATACCGGGCATTCATGCTCGACCTCGGCACGTCGGGCGCGAGCCTCAACGCCTGGAACTATGCGCCGCTCTCGAACGGCTGCCGCGCCCCGAGCCTGCCGGCCTACCTGCGTGACGTCGACTTCAGCCCCGACGGCAGCTACTTCGTCATCGTCGCGACGGGGTTCATCCCGTTCCAGGGCGGCGTCGGCCGCGACCTCTGCGACTCGGCGTCGCGGTTCGAGACCAACATCACGAACCCGTTCCGTCCGACGTGGATCAACTACAGCGGCGGCGACACCTTCCACTCGGTGGCGGTCACCGGCGCGGCGGTCTACGTGCAAGGGCACTTCCGCGCGCTCGACAACCCCAACGGCACGGACGGTCCGCTGCCCGGCTCGTCGCCGCGTCAGGGCATCGGCGCGATCGACCCCGTCGGCGGCAAGGCGCTGCCGTGGAACCCGGGCAAGACCCGTGGGATCGGCGGGAAGGACTTCCTGGCCACGTCGGCCGGCCTCTGGGTCGCAAGCGACGGTGCCCGCATCGGCGGCGAGCTGCACGACAACATCGCGTTCATGCCTCTCTGACCGCGGCGCCGTCTGCGGCTCCGGTCGTCTCGACAGCGGCGTCGGAGGTCCGCACGTGCGTCGGCCACCCTCGCACGTGGTTGCCAGTGCCGATCGCCGCCAGCCAGGCGCCGAGGAACCCCAGCACGGCTCCCCCGATGCAGTCGGTCGCGTAGTGCCAGCCGAGGTAGATCGTCGCCACCACGGTGAGCGCGAGGAACACCCAGAGGGCGCGCTGGAACCACCTGTTCAGCCCGAGCCAGTACGCGATGAGGCAGATGGTCACCGTGATGCCGACGTGCAGAGACGCGAAGGCCGCGATCGTCTGCACGGCGTTCGTTGCCGACGGGTCGGCGAGCACAGCGGCGCGGTCGTCGGCCATCGACTGCTGGATCGTCGTGACCGATGTGTGCGAGAGGCCGGCGAAGACGTCGGGGTGGATGAATACCGGGCCGACCGTCGGCACGAGAAAGTACGTGATCGCGCCCAGGGCCCAGTCGACGCCGACCCCCGTCACCAGCCACGAGCCGCCGGAGACGCTTCGCGACCACACGAGCGCGGCCGCGAGGCTCGCCGGCACCAGAACGATCCACGCGATGTAGACGAATGACAGCATGTGGGCTGCGACATCGGTGCCGAGCAGGTCATGCAGCAAGACGGCGGGGTCGTGACCGAAGAACATCCAACGATCGATCCTGGCCAGCGCGTTGTCGTGGAGCCCGCGGTTGACCACGGGCACGAAGCTCTTGAGGTTGCGGAAGGCAGCGTAGGTCAGATACCAGCTGCCCAGCCCCAGGAGGGCGAACCGGATGTGGTCCGGCGGCCAGCGCTCGCGCGTCACCGCGCCGAACTGCACGCCGAAGGCTCGGAGCGATCCGCTCTTGCGGGCACGATGAATCGCGCGAGGCACGACATCGGTCAAGAACGCGAGCAGCAGAATCGCCGGCAGACGAATGTAGGTCGGGCCGCCTGCGTCGTCGGGGTCGCGAATCGGAAGGTTGTAGGCCGCTGCGACCACGATAGTCGCCGCTGCCATAGCGAGCGCGACCGCGATAGCGAAGCCGAATCGCTCCCGCCACAAGGTGTCGCGCTTGCTCATCGCCACGTGGCGAGCGCATCCTTCGCTGCGGACGCCAGCGCGTCCTGCAGGTATGGACCGAAGCTGACGCGCCCGACTCCCGTCGCGGCCAAACCGGCGAGAGTGTCGATGCCCAGCCGTCCGAGCACGTTGACAGGGAGCGGCAGGTCTGCGGACAGCCGTCGCCGTTCGTCGTCGGTCGGGAAGCCGATCGGATACAGCACGTCGGCACCTGCCGCGGCAGCCGCGCGAAGCCGCTCGATCGCGACGTCGATCCGTGTCTCGGGCGGTCCGATCTCGTCGAGGATGACGTCTGTCCGAGCGTTGACGACGACATGGACGCCTGCCGCGTCGGCTGCCGCCCGCAGCGCGCCGACGAGGTCGGCATGCTCGGCGACCTCGCGCAGCCGGCCGCCCTCGCTGTGGACGGTGTCCTCGATGTTGAGCCCGATGGCGCCGGCCTCGAGCAAGCCGTCGATGATCCGGTCCGGCGACGCACCGTAGCCCGACTCGAGGTCGGCCGAGACCGGGATGTCGACGGCCGCCGCGATCCGTGCGACCTGCGCGAGCATCTCGTCGAGCGTCACCTGCTCGCCGTCGTCGCGGCCGAGCGCCGCCGCCGCGGGACTGCTCCCGACCGTGAGGGCGGCGAAGCCCTCACCGGCGGCGACCTCCGCCGACCACGGGTCCCAGACTGACGGGGCGACCAGCGGCTCGCCGGGCCGGTGCAGCGCCAAGAAGGTGCGGGCCTTGTCGTCGAGCGTCACGGTGTCTCCTCCTCCGCCGTGTCGCGGAGCACGGCGCTCGCGACCAGCAGTGCAACGACGAGTCCTTGGGCGAGGACAGTGAACGGCAATGAGGCATTGCCGAGAATGAGCCCGATCGCGACCAGCGCGACCGCAGCGACAGCAGTCTCCGGCACCGCCGGCAGATGGCCGTCTGTGAGGCTCGTGTGCACGTACGACGTCAAGAGCAGGAACACCGACACGGCGACGGCGATCGCGAGCGCCGCCGTCCGGCCGTTCGCAGCGTGCGCCGCCTCCTCGCCGTGGACGTGGAGGGCATCGAGGAGCGTCAGCTCCGAAGCCGCTTCGAGCCCAGCTCCGACGGCGGCGGCGGACGCGAACACGAGGTAGTGCGAGTAGCCCCAGACAAAGCTGAGGTGCCGGCGCTCGCCCAGCGCCTCGCCGGTGTCGTGGAGAAAGTAGATCCACCACATGCCGAACAGCAGCAGCAGGCCGCCAACGGAGAGCAGGACGAGGTCGACGGTCACGCCGCCGAACTGAAACAGCCCGCGAAGGGCTCCGCTGGCGGCCGTCACGCACTCGCCGAGCACGATGATCGTGAACAGCCCGTACCGCTCGGCGACGTGGCGCGGGTGCCAGGGGGTCATGCCCTGCTGTTCGGTGAGCCACGGGACAGCGAGCTCTGCGGCGACCAGCACGAAGAAGGCCGGGAAGGCGATGGCGTCCGGGAGCGCGAGTCGTGCGACCCATCCGAGCTGCACGACGAAGATTCCCGCCGCGTAGCCGAGATTGGTGTTGCGCCGCTCGGGGTCGGCCGCCGCCGCCCGCAGCCACTGGATCACCATCGCGATGCGCATCAGGACGTACCCGAGCGTCACCGTCTTGAAGTCCTCGTCGGCGAACGCCTCGTCGACGCCGGCCGCGAGTACGAGCACCCCGGCCATCTGCAGCAGCGCGAGCACGCGGTACGCCGCGTCGTCGCAGTCGTACGCCGATGCGAACCAGGTGAAGTTCATCCACGCCCACCAGATGGCGAAGAACACCATCAGGTAGCCGACGACGTGATGCAGCTCGTTCTCGGTGATCGCGCCCGCGAGCGCGGCAGACGCGCGCGCGACGGCGACGACGAAGGTCAGGTCGAAGAGCAGCTCGAGCGGAGTGGCGACTCGGTGCGGCTCGTTGGGGTCCCGCGGCCGCATGCGACGCAGAACGGAGTAGCGCACGGTCACGACCGCAAACCTATCCGCCGTTACTCTGCAACCGTGATCGAACGGGTCCGGGCGAGCCGGTATGTGACGCCGCTGCGCGAGGGCGGCTCGCTGCCCGGTGTCGTCGAGGCCGATGACCTCGGCACCTACGTCGTGAAGTTCCGCGGCGCCGGGCAGGGCGTCAAGGTCCTGGTCGCCGAGGTCGTCGTCGCCGAGCTCGCGCGCACCATCGGGCTGCGAGTTCCGGATCTCAAGGCGGTCGACCTCGACGCGGTGATCGCGAAGTACGAGGCTGACGAGGAGGTGCAGGACCTCCTCACGGCGAGCGTCGGCCTCAATCTCGGCGTCGACTTCCTGCCGGGCGCATTCGGCTTCGACGCGCACACCCGCATCGACTCCGACTATGCGGCTACCGTCCTCTGGCTCGATGCGCTGACCGCCAACGTCGATCGCAGCTGGCGCAACCCGAATCTCCTGGTCTGGCACGGCAACGTCTGGTGCATTGACCACGGCGCCGCCCTGTACTTTCACCATGCCTGGCCAGCCGGGTCGCCCGAGCAGTTCGCCAAGCAGCCGTACGACGCGACCGCGCACGTGCTCGGCCGACATCGCGACCGGGTGCCGCTCGTGTCCGATGCCCTCGCCGAGCGACTCGACGACCTGGCGCTTCGGTCTGCCGTCGACGCCGTGCCCGACGAGTGGCTCGGCGCCGAGGCCGACCTGGCGCGCGTCCGGTACATCGACTACCTGCGGGCGCGGCTGGCGAACCGCGAGGGCTGGCTGCCCCGGGCGGAGGCGGCATGAGCGCCGAGCACAGCGGATACCAATACGTCGTCCTGCGCTGCGTGCCGCGCGTCGACCGCGAGGAGTTCGTCAACGTCGGCGTCGTCGTCTACTGCCAGGCCCGCGACTTCCTGCGGTCGGCGAGCAGGGTCGACGCAGCCCGACTGCGCGCCGTGGGCGGCGACCGGCTCGACGCCGCCGAGGTCGAAGAGGCGCTGGCGGCCATCGAGGCCGTCTGCGTCGGCGACGGACCGCCCGGCTCGCCGGCCAGCGAGCCCATCGGGACCCGGTTCGGGTTTGTGTCCGCCCCGCGAAGCACGGTCGTGCAGCCCGGGCCGATCCACGGCGGCGTCGCTGACGACCCCGAGCGCGAGCTTGCTGACCTGCTCGATCGGCTGGTGGGGTGATGGCCAGAGACGCGGACGCGTGGAGCGAGCGATACCG
>DATIOH010000216.1:0-6155 GCA_035473375.1 Nocardioidaceae bacterium
GATCTCGGTGTCGACCTTGTCGGTCGAGACCTCCAGGAGCGGCTCGTCGACGGCGACGTTGTCTCCGACGGCCTTGAGCCACTGGGTGACGGTGCCTTCGGTGACGCTCTCGCCGAGTGCCGGGAGCGTGACCTCAGTGGCGTCGCCGCCACGTGATTCAAGGCCACCCGACTCAGATCCGGCCGCTACGGCGCTCGCCGCTGCGGCAGGTGCCTCTGGCTGCGATTCTTGCGGCTGTGATTCCTGCTGCTGCGATTCTTGCGGCTCCTGCTGCTGCGATTCTTGCGGCTCCGACTGCTGCGATTCCTGCTGCTGCGGCTCCTGCGGCGACTCGGCGACCGGGGCCTGATGTGCCCCGCCACCTGGCTGATCGTCGGCGGACTCGCCCTGCTCGCCGACGATCGCCAGCACGGCGCCGATCTCGACGGTCTCGTCTTCGGCCGCTCGGATCTCGAGGAGGGTGCCGGCGACGGGGGAGGGGATCTCGGTGTCGACCTTGTCGGTCGAGACCTCCAGGAGCGGCTCGTCGACGGCGACGTTGTCTCCGACGGCCTTGAGCCACTGGGTGACGGTGCCTTCGGTGACGCTCTCGCCGAGTGCCGGGAGCTTTACTTCAGTCGCCATGCTGGTCGAGCACCTCGTCTTCTCGTCTTCGGTCGGACCGGACTTGTGCCACGCGCGTCTCCGGGGTCAGCCTACGACCAAGCCGTCGGATTCGGCCGGGGCCTCATGAGTGGGCGTGCAGCGGCTTCCCGGCGAGCGCCAGATGGGCTTCGCCGAGGGCCTCGCCCTGGGTCGGATGCATGTGGATGAGGCTCGCAACATCTTCGGCGTGCGCCTCCCAGTTGAAGATGAGCTGGGCTTCACCGATCAGCTCGCCGACGCGGGAGCCGACCATGTGCACGCCGATGATCGGCCCGCCGGCGACGCGGACGAGCTTGACGAAGCCCTGCGTCTTGAGGATCTGGCTCTTGCCGTTGCCGGCCAGGTCGTAGGTCAGCGTCTCGACCGCATCGGCCCCGTGTCGCTCCTTGGCCTGCTCCTCGGTCAAGCCCACCGACGCCACCTCTGGCTCGCAGTAGGTGACGCGCGGAATCCCGTCCTCGTCGATCGCGGTCGGGCGCAGACCGGCGATCTCCTCGGCGACGAAGATGCCCTGTTGAAAGCCGCGGTGGGCGAGCTGGAGCCCCGGGACGATGTCGCCGACGGCGTAGACGCCGTCGACAGACGTCTTCAGCCGCGCATCGGTCAGCACGAATCCGCGGTCCATCGCGATGCCCTGCTCGTCGTAGCCCAGGCCGTCGGTGTTGGGCCCGCGCCCGACCGCGACGAGCAGCACGTCTGCGTCGAATGTCTCGCCCGCCTCGACGGCGACGCGGACGCCGTCGTCGGTCCGCTCCACTGACGCGAATCGCGTGCCGGTCTTGAACACGATTCCGCGCTTGCGAAATGCCCGCTCGAGAGCTTTCGACGAGGCCGCGTCCTCAGCCGGCACGAGCCGGTCGAGCGCCTCGATGACGGTCACCTCCGCGCCGAGCGAGCGCCACGCCGATGCGAACTCGACGCCGATGACGCCGCCGCCGAGCACGACGGCGCGCGACGGCACCCGGTCGAGTTGCAATGCCTCCCAGCTCCCGATCACCCGTTCGCCGTCAAGGTCGAGCCCGGGCAGAGTGCGTGTGTACGAGCCTGAGGCGAGCACGACGTTCGCCGCCTCGTGGCGGGTGCCGGCGACGTCGACGGCGTTCGGGCCGACGAGGCGCCCCCGCCCTTCGATGACAGTGATCCCGCGGCTCTTGACCAGGCCCTGCAGGCCTTTGTAGAGACGCGTCGTGACGCCGTCCTTGTACGTGTTGACCGCCGCCATGTCGACGCCCTCGATCGACGCGGCGATCCCGAACTGGCCAGCGTCGCGGACGGCGTCGGCCACTTCGCCCGCGTGCAGCAGAGCCTTTGTCGGAATGCATCCGCGGTGCAGGCAGGTGCCGCCCAGGAGGTCTTCCTCGACGAGCCCTACCCGCATGCCCAGCTCGGCCGCGCGGAGTGCGCAGGCGTAGCCTCCGCTGCCGCCTCCGAGCACGAGCAGGTCGAATCGGTCGGATCCCTCTGGCGCCGTCTGGTCGTCGCTCACGCTGGCTTCCACCGTCCCCTCATCGCAGGTCGCGCCCGACATCCTCGCATCCGGCTCTGGGCGGATTCACCCCAAGTCCGCCGTGACCTCAGATCGATCGGGGATACTTGTCGGGTCGAGTGCCGCGAGGCGGTGCTGCACCCGGGGCTGATCAGAGGAGGCCGCCCGATGGCATTCTGGCGACGTCGGAGTCGGCCTGGAACGATTCGCCAAGCGGAGTCAGACGACGCTCGCTACCTGCGCGAGTGGGTGCGCGACCGCAAAGGCATCGAGGGCTTCGTCGAGCCGCGTACCGCGGTCACCGACACGACGATGCTGCTGGTCGCGATCGACGGCGAGTGGACCCGTCGCCGGGTGCCGTCGGCCGAGTGGGCGCACACCTTCGCCAACAAGCTAGGTATCCCGAGCTACGACGCCGCTGTGGTCGGCATCCCCGATCGGATGCGTGAGTACAACCGCCGTCAGAAGAGCCGCGAGACGGGCTCGGGTCAGGCCTGAGCGCGGTCGCTGGCGAGGGCCACGAGGGTCCGCACGGCGGTTCCCGTCCCTCCCTTGGGCGTGTAGCCGAAGGGGGCACCTTCGTTGAAGGCGGGACCCGCGATGTCGAGGTGGGCCCAGGCGATGCCCTCGCCGACGAACTCGCGGAGAAATGCGGCGGCGAACAGGGCGCCGCCCCACATCTCGGGGTTGTGCTGGCTGAGATCGGCGACCTTGGTGGTGCGCAGCTTGTCGTTCATCTCGTCGGGGATCGGCAGCGGCCACATGCTCTCGCCGACGGAGTCGGCGATTTCGGGGATCTTCTCGAGCAGGCTGTCGTCGTTGCTGAACACACCGCTGACGCGGGTGCCGAGCGCGACGATGCAGGCACCGGTCAGCGTGGCGACGTCGACGATCAGGTCGGGCTTGCCGGCGTTGGCGGTCGTGATCCCGTCGGCGAGGACCAAGCGGCCCTCGGCGTCGGTGTTGAGGACCTCGACCGTCTTGCCGCCGTACATCGTGAGAACGTCGCCGGGGCGGGTCGCGTGTCCTGACGGCATGTTCTCGGCGAGGCAGGCATACGTCGTGACGCGCACCGGAATCCCGAGGGCGGCGATCGCGAATGTCGCGGACGCGACGGCTGCGGCCCCCGACATGTCGCACTTCATCGTCTGCATGGACGACGCCGGCTTGATCGAGAGGCCGCCGGAGTCGAAGGTGATGCCCTTGCCGACGAATGCGATGTGGGCGCGCGCCTTAGGCGGGTTGTACGTGAGCCGGACGAGCCGCGGCGGCCGTGCCGAGCCCATCCCGACGCCCATGATGCCGCCGTAGCCCTTGTCGGCGAGTGCCTTCTCGTCGGTGACCGCGACCCTGACGCCGGTGCCTCGCGCCCGTGCCTTGACGTCGTCGGCGAATGACTCGGGGTAGAGGTCGTTGGGGGGCATGTTGACGAGGTCGCGCGCGTAGTTGACGGCGTCGGCGACGGCAATTGCGGCATTGAGGGCTGCGCGTCCAGCGGCGGAGCGGCCGGCGTCGCTCAGGATGACAATCTCGCCGATGGGCTCGTGCTTCTTCTCGAGGTAGCGGTCGTAGGCGTAGCCGCCGAGGAGGGCCCCCTCGGCGATCGCGCGGATGCTGTCGGGGCCGTCGGCGGGGAGTGCGAAGGCGACGGTGGCGGTGCCCGCAAGGGAGCGCGCGGCGGCTCCAGCAGCGCGCCGGAGCGTCTCGTGGTCGGGTGAGCCGGTGCTGCCCAGACCGGCCGCGACAATCACGGGTGCCTTGACGACTCCGGCCGAGGGAAGCTTGGTGACATCGCCGACCTTGGCCGACGCGCCGAGGCGCTTGAGGACCGCCGCGAGCTCTCGTCGCTGCGAGGAGTCGAGGGCGTCGCCGACGGCGATGGCGAGTCTGTCGCCGTCGCTGTGGAACCCGAGAACGAGCACGTCGGCGTTGACCGTGCGGGGAGAGGAGGTGCGGACAGAGGCTGTCGTCACAGCGAGGTCCCCTAGAGTCGCGTCGGATTTGTCCGGGCCACTCTACGGTAGGTTCCACAGCTATGGCCGACCCCTCCGACGAAGAGCTGCTCACCTCGCCGCTGCACGACCGTCACGTCGGTTTGGGGGCGAAATTCGCGCCGTTCGGCGGTTGGTCGATGCCTCTCGAGTACACCGGGGCAGTCAAGGAGCACGTGGCGGTGCGTACCGCCGGCGGGATCTTCGACGTGAGCCATCTCGGCAAGGCCGTCGTCAGCGGGCCCGGTGCGGCGGCGTTCCTCAACGAGTGCCTGACCAACGATCTCGGCCGGATCGCGACCGGGCAGGCCCAGTACACACTGTGCTGCTCCGACGGCGGGGGAGTCGTCGACGACCTCATCGCGTATCTGCGGGGCGACGACGACGTGTTCCTGATCCCGAACGCCTCCAACACCGCCGAAGTCGTCGGGCTCCTCGAAGCCGCCGCCCCGGCTCAGGTCGACGTCGTCAATCGGCATCGCGACTTCGCGGTGATAGCGGTGCAGGGCCAGGTCAGCGACGCGGTGCTCGAGGCGATGGGCTACCCGACCGGACACCCGTACATGTCGTATGTCCAGGTCGACCACGACGGCGCCGACGTGATCGTGTGCCGCACGGGCTATACCGGCGAGCTCGGATACGAGCTGGTCGTGCCAGCCGACGCGGCCGGCTCCGTGTGGGACGCGGCCATGGCAGCGGGCGAGCCTCGTGGCTTGGTGCCCGCAGGCCTCGCCGCGCGCGACACGCTCCGCACGGAGATGGGCTATCCGCTGCACGGTCAGGACCTATCGCCGGAGATATCGCCGGTGCAGGCGCGCCTGGGCTGGGCGGTTGGCTGGGACAAGCCGCAGTTCTGGGGACACGAGGCGTTGCGACACGAGCGTGAGTCGGGCCCCGCCCGCCTGCTGCGCGGCTTCGTCGCCGACGGCCGCGGCATTCCGCGTCCCGGCATGACAGTCCTCAAGGGGAGCGACGAGATCGGCTCGGTCACGTCGGGCACGTACTCTCCGACGCTGCGCAAGGGGGTCGCGCTCGCCCTCCTCCATCCCGAGATCCTCGTCGGCGATCAGGTCGAGGTCGACGTCCGTGGCCGGCGCGAGCTGTTCACGGTCACCAAGCCGCCGTTCGTGACCCCCGGCGTCAGGGGCTCATGATGTCGTGGACGTGGCAGGTCGACGGCGAGGGCGATCAGCCCGTCTCGCTCGACACCGAGGTCCCGACGTTTTCGTCGCAGAGCGACGCAGAGTCGTGGCTCGGCGAGGTGTGGCGGTCGCTCGTCGATGCGGGAGCAGTCCAGGTCACCTTGGTCGAAGACGCCCGTGAGGTCTACGGCCCGATGTCGCTGCTTCCGCCCAACCCCTGATCCGGGGCGTGCCGGTGGGCCGTCGGATTGTGGTTCCGACGGCTGGCGGGTGTTGGTGCGCTAGGCGCGGGCGGGGGTGGCGGCGGGTGCTCGGGTGCGGGCTGGCTGGATGTGGTGGGTGCCGTCTGGGTCGACGAGGTAGCCGGGTCGTCTCGGCGGCGTCGGCGGCGGCGTCGACCCGGTCGGCCAGGTCGAGGGCCTGGGCAGCGTCGAGGTCGGCGAGGTCGGACGGGAGTATGGGATGAATCTACCGCAATTCACCCGCCTATTTCCCTGTGAATCGGGCATTGTGGACGGATGTCGTCGGCGATTTCCCGACCGCTCGCGGCGGGGTTTGCAATATGGATCCACATTGCGGCCCTGCGGCTGCCGCGGTCCTTTGTCGTCGCTGCAATGTGAATCCATATTGCGGCCCTGCCCACACGCCTTCCCCAGCCTGTCCGCGCACCCGGGCATCGGCCGCCATAAGCGCCAAAACCGGCGAGACGAGGAGCGGGTCAAGGGCGCGAAGCGGCGCAGCGAACCCTTGACCCACGACCCACGACCCACGACGAGCGAGCCACACCATCAAGGGCGGCGGCGAAGCCCCATCTAATAGGCGATCCAACAGGCAATAGCGGCAGCGGAGCCAACGAGCAACGCCCCCAAAACAGGTCTGAGGCGGGAGCCG
>DATIOH010000217.1:0-24027 GCA_035473375.1 Nocardioidaceae bacterium
AGGGTGCCGATCAGCAGAGCCGTCGCCGTGAGGAACGCCGAGTGGGCGCCGCTGACGAACACGTGGTGCGCCTTCTCGAGAGGTGTGTCCCCGGCAGGGGTCGACGCGGCAGCGTTGCGACTGGCCGATCCGAACACTGTCACCAAGATCGCAAGCCCGAGCGCCGCACCGATCTGCTGCATCACGTTGACGAGGCCGGATGCCGCGCCCGCATGCTGCGGCTCGACGCCGTGAAGCGCTGCACCGGTCAACGGCACGAACGCCGACCCGTTTCCGATGCCGACGAGCATCAGCGGCCCGACGATGCTCAGGTAGCCGCTCGTCTCGTTGAGGCCGGTCAGCCAGACCAGACCGAGGATCGACAGCGTGATGCCGCCGATCATCACCCGGGCCGAGCCGAAGCGCTCGACCAGCCAGCGGGCGCTCGACTGAGACGCGAGGAACAGGCAGACGGTGAGCGGCAGGAATCCGAATCCGGTCGCGAGCGGCGAGTAGCCGAGGACGTCCTGCATGAATTGGGTGAGGAAGAAGAACATCCCCGTCATGCTCGCGATCATCAGCATCCGCGCTAGGTAGGCACCGCTGCGGGTGCGGTCGGCGAAGAGCGTGAGCGGCGTGATGGGCGACTCGGCGCGCAGCTCGACGGCGACGAACGACGCGAGCAGTGCCGCACCGGCGACGAACCCGCCGATGGTGAGGGGGTCGGACCAGCCGTGCTCGGCCGCGCGGACGAAGGCGTAGACGATCGAGCTCACGCCCAACGTGGACGTCGCCGCTCCCGCGAGGTCGAAGCGGCCGCGCTGCCGCGGTGTCTCGGGGACGAACCGGAGGGTGGCTGCAAGCACGGCCAGGCCGATCGGCACGTTGACGAACATCACCCAGCGCCACGAGGCCCACTCGGTGAGAATCCCGCCCGCAATGAGCCCGACGGCGGCGCCGCCGATCGACACGGCGGTGTAGAGCCCGAGTGCGCGGTTGCGCTCGCGGCCCTCGGCGAACATCGATGTCAGGAGCGCGAGCGTCGCCGGGGCGATGAGTGCACCGCCGACGCCTTGAGCGGTGCGGGCCGCGAGGAGCATGCCCGAGGTGGTCGCCATTCCGCCGACCAGCGATGCGGCGGCGAACAAGGTGATGCCGGCCAGGAAGGTTCGGCGGCGGCCGAGCAGATCGCCGGCGCGGGCGCCGAGGAGGAGCAGCCCGCCGAACGCGAGGCTGTAGGCGTTGAGGACCCACGACAGGCCCTCGCGGGTGAAGTCGAGCGACTGCTGCATCTGGGGGAGCGCGACGTTCACGATGGTGAGGTCGAGCAGGACCATCAGCTGGGCGACGAGGATCGTCGCGAGCACGGCCTGCGGGTGGCCGCGGCCCGGAAGCCGGCGGCGGGTGACGGGCGGCTCGTCCGGCTGTGTCGGCCGGCGAGAGTCGGGGGCCGCGGGAGAGATCGCTGTTTGCGTAGACACGGTGCGGCTTTCTGTTGGGGGTAGACTGCTGAGGGAAACGGAAGGACCCTCCGGATGAACAATACGGAGGTACCCTCCGGTTATCAAGCGAATAAATGGCGCGCATCTCAATGAGCGCGTGCCTGACAGCGGTAGAGAGTGCGAGAGAGGAGGTGTTGACGTGAGCCAGACCACATCAGATCTGCGGCCAGAGGCGCGGCCGATGCGGGCCGATGCCCGCCGCAACTACGAGCGTCTGATCGCGGCCGCCCGCGAGATGTTCCGCGACGGCGACACCGACACCTCGCTCGAGGCAGTCGCCCGCCGCGCCGGCGTCGGGATCGGCACGCTGTACCGCCATTTCCCCAATCGGCTCGCGCTGCTCGAGGGCATTTACCGCGACGAGGTCGACGCCCTGGGCAGCCGTGGTCAGACGATCCTCGAGAACGCCGACCCGTGGGACGGCCTCGCCCAGTTCCTGCATGACTTCGTCGACTACGCCACGACGAAGCGGGCGCTGTTCCAAGAGCTCGTCGACGCGATCGGCCGCGACTCCGAGCTCCTGACCCATTCACGCGCGGTCATCGAGTCGGCTTTTACCGATGTGCTGTCGAAGGCGCAGGACGCCGGCGTCGCCAAGACCGAGGTCACCGCGAGCGACCTGATGCGGCTCGTCGGCGGCTGCACGATGATGCCGGGCTCGACTGACGACCAGCGCAAGCGGATGCTCGACGTCGTTCTCGCCGGCATCCGCGCCTAGCCCGAGAAGCGCGCTGACGACCGCGGGCACGCGACCGGCGGCCGGCGCTCTGAGTCCCCGAACCATCGAGAAGTTCGGCAGTCGAGGCTTCACCATCGCGACGCTGTGCGCAGAGGCGTCCGTGTCTGCTGCGACCCTCGAGGCGAACGGGAGGATCGGCCGTCATCCAGCCGTCGAAGACCAGTGCCTGTTGGTGATCGAAGTCAGGGCCAGCGTCTCGGGCGAGGATGGTTCGGCGGTCGTGATCGAGACCGGGCAAGCCCACGCCGATGACAGGACGCCGGTCGAGGGCGGACACTGCTGGAAGGCCCACGCCCGATCTGCTGGGCGGTGAGCTCACACGAAAGGAGAAACGACGGCCAGAGCGCCGACGCTCTCGTTCACGACGTCGGCAAGGGAGGTGCGATCGTGTATGCCGTGATCGGACGGGTCGAGATCCATCCAGGACACGAAGACGAGACACGCAAGATGATTCAGGATGGCGGGATCGCCATGCTGCGACAGATGGCTGGGTCGATGGGCGGCTACTGGGCCCGAGGCGGGTCCGACAACGTTCAGCACTCGTTCTGGCTCTTCGACAGCGAGGAGAACGCGCGGCTCGCGCATACGACGTTCAGCGGCCTGCGCGAGATGCCGGATGCGCCAGCGACGCTGGTGAGCGTTGATGTGTGCGAGGTCGTTGGAGAGGCATAGGTTCCTCACGCGACGGACCCGCTTCGCGACACGCAGCGACGCCGCCGCACTCAGATGTGTGAGTGAGACGGCGTCGCTCTCAGCGTTCAGGAGAGTCGGTTTCAGTCGGTGACCACCGCCTTCAGGACGTCGACCTTGGAGGCCGAGCGGGCCGGGCCGATGGCCGCCAGGACGCCGGCGACGGCGGCCAGGGCGACGTACACCGCGATCTGCACGGTGGGCACGGAGATTGCCTTGATTCCCTCGTCCTTGAGGGCCTGCGACAGGGCGAGCCCGATGCCGATTCCGAGAGCGGCTCCGCTCACGGCGCCGATCAGCGAGATCACCACAGACTCCCAGCGGACCATGGCCCGAACCTGTCCGCGGGTCATGCCGACCGCGCGGAGCAGACCCAGTTCACGGGTGCGCTCGAAGACCGACAGGGCCAGCGTGTTGACGATGCCGAGCAGCGCGATCACGACCGCGAGGAGCAGCATCACCGTGACGAAGGTCAGCAGTGAGTCGATGAACCCGCTGGCGTCCTTCTCGAACTCTTTCTGGTTGAGAACCTTCGAGTCCGGGTGATCGGCCAGCGCGGCTGCGATCGCATCCTGCACCTCTGCCTGGTCGGCGCCGTCCTTGACGGTGACGAGGGCGTTGGCGACCAGCTGCGGTCCGGCAAACGCGTTCTGCTCAGCGACGCTGATCAGGTAGTCGTCGCCGACCCAGCCCTTGCTGTCGTAGATCCCGACGATGCTGAGCCGGTGGCTGCCCGTCTCCGCGAACTGTGCGGAAACCTTGTCGCCGAGCGTCCAGCCGTTGGCGTCTGCAGCGGTCTTGGAGACGACGACGCCGTCCTTGCCAAGGTCGCTCGTAGATCCTTCGGTGACGTTCAGGTTCAAGACTTGCTCAGCCGTCGCGGGGTCGATCGACGAGTAGCTCGAGGTGCTTCCCTCGAAGCGAGCCTGGCCCCAGCCGCCCGCCGACACCTTGTCGACGCCCGGCACGGACTTGACCGCGTCGACGACGGACGGGCTGAAGCCCGAGCCCTGGACGCTTGCCGGCGTGACGAACAGGTCGGCGTTGGTCTGGTCCGCGATGACGTCGTGGAACGACGCCTTCAGGGACGAGGCGAACACGCCCATGCTCACGACCAGGGTGAGGCCGATCATCAGGGCTGCTGCTGTCGAAGAGGTACGGCGCGGGTTGCGCACCGCATTCTGCTTCGCCAGCTCGCCAGGCAGGCCGCGCAGTCGCATCGGGGCTGCGATCAACGACGCCAGCGGACGCACCACCACGGGGAGGAGCACCATGATGCCGACGATCAGCTCGAGGATTCCGAACCCGAAGACCTTCATGCTCGCCGATCCATACAGCGCAGACAGCACGCTGTAGGTGCCGGCGGCAGTGACGATCACCCCGTAGATGGACCGCTTGACCGACGGCCGGTTAGCACCGGGCGTCGACTCGCGGAGCGCCTCGATCGGCAGCACCTTGGTCGCCCGGCGGGCCGGGACCATGGCAGCGACGACCGTCACGACTGTGCCGACCAACAGCGACACCCAGATAGTGCGCGGCTGGATCTGCATCGTCGTGGTCGGCAGGCTCAGGCCGACGAGGCCCGTAAGAGCCTGAAGGCCCTTGGCGACCCCGATGCCCAGGCCGATACCGACGGCCGACGCAGAGACGCCGAGCAGCAGAGCCTCGAGGAGCAGGCTGCGCTTGATCTGGCGGCGGGTTGCGCCGATCGCCCTCAGCAGAGCGATCTCGCGCGAGCGCTGGCTGACGATCATCGTGAACGTGTTCCAGATGATGAACGAGCCGACGAACAGCGCGATTGCGGCGAAGATCCCGAACAGGATCCCGACGATCTTGAAGCCGGCCGTGACAGCGTCGGCGTTCTCCTTGGCGACAGCGGCGCCGGTGACGGCCTCCGTGCCCTTCGGGATGACCGTCGACAGTCGCTCGGCGAGCTCGGACTGGCTCACGCCGTCCTCCGCAGCCACATCGATCGCGTCGAACTTGCCCGGCGTGCCGAGCACCTTCTGCGCGGTCGCGGTGTCGAAGTACGCGCCGGTCGTGCCGCCAAGGCTCTTCTCGCCACCGAAGTCGACGGTGCCGACGACGGTGAACTCGCGAGTCGGGCCCGAGAAGAGCACCTTGATGGTCGAGCCGATCGCGATGTCGTGGTCCTCGGCGCTCGCGGCGTCGATGGCGACCTCGTTCGGCGCGTCCGGCGCGCTTCCGTCACGGATCTCGACCTCGCCGCGCAGCGACTCGTCGGCCGCCATGCTGTAGCCGAGCGTCGGGAATCCGCCGTTGGGAATGACGGCCTTGCCGTCGTTGTCGGTGATGAGGGCGTATCCGGTGACCTCGCCCTCGACGGCGCGGACACCATCGACGTGGGAGATCTTCTTGACGAGGGACGCGTCGATCGGACCACGAGTGGTTCCGACGCCGTTCGCCTCGGTGTAGGGGGCCTTGGTGCGGACGACCGCATCAGTGCCCGACGAGACCTTGCCGAGAAGCTGGGTGAACGCCAGGTTCATGGTGTCGGTCAGGACAAGGGTTCCGGCCAGGAACGCGACTCCGAGCGCGATCGAGGCTGTCGTGAGAGCGAGTCGCACCTTGTGCGCGAACATCGCTCGTACGGTGGCGGTAAACATGTCAGTGGTCTCCCAGCTTCTTCATGTAGTCGAGGACGGACTCCGCGGTGGGGTTGTGCATCTCGTCGCACACCCGGCCGTCGGCGAGGAAGAGGACGCGGTCGGCGTAGCTGGCCGCATTGGCGTCGTGGGTGACCATGACGACGGTCTGACCGAGGTCGGTGACCGCGGTGCGAAGGAAGCTCAGAAGCTCAGCTCCCGATCGTGAGTCCAACGCGCCCGTGGGCTCGTCGGCGAACACGATCTGAGGACGCGACGCGAGCGCGCGGGCTGCGGCAACGCGTTGCTGCTGACCGCCGGAAAGCTCGGTCGGGCGGTGCTTGAGCCGGCCCTCGAGGCCGACGGTGTGCACGATCCGGTCGACCCACTCCTGGTCGGGCTTGCGCCCGGCGATTCGCATCGGCAGCACGATATTCTCTGCCGCCGTCATGGTCGGCAGCAGGTTGAACGACTGGAAGATGAAGCCGATCTTGTCGCGGCGAAGCAGAGTGAGGGCCTTGTCCTTGAGCGACGTGATCTCCGTGTCGCCCAGATAGACCTGGCCCGACGTCGGTCTATCGAGGCCGGCGAGCATGTGGAGCAGGGTTGATTTGCCGGAACCCGAAGGTCCCATGATGGCGGTGAAGCGGCCGGCGTCGAGGCCGACCGTGACGTTGTCGAGCGCTGCGACTGCAGCGTCTCCGGTTCCGTAGAACTTGCTGACGCCCTCGGCGCGAGCCGCGGTGTCGGTCAGCGGGATGGTGGGGGTGGCGCTGGTGATGATGGACATCTCGATCTCCTATGGCGGGCTGGCGCCACTCGGTCGAGCGGCATAGGTCTAGGGAACGCCGTTTCAGACCGCCGCCACATTGGGCAGGGCGCACACCCGACAGGCGCTGGCCCGCGGTCTGTCGGTGGTCAACCGGCTGCTGGCCGACAGGGTCGCGGGGGGTAGCCCCACCCCCGGGTTCGGCTGGTGCCCTCCCCATTTGGCGGCTGATTGCCCCAGACTTCAGCCATGGAGCGGCCCGGCCTCGTGCGTCCGCGCTCGCGTCGCGAGATCGCGGCGCTCGCGCTGGTGGGCGCCGGCCTGGTCGGATTCGTGCTCCTGGTCTATGTCGTCGTCGTGTTGGGGGGCGGAGCGCTCATCGGCCACACCTCGTCGCCCGACCTTGCGTTGTCGGTGATCGCCACCGCGATCGTCGCGTTGGGGTTCGAACGAGTGCAGGACGGCCTTGAGCTGTGGGCGTCTCGCATCGTGCATGGGGGAGTCGCATCGCCCTACGAGGTGCTGGCCCAGTTCTCCGGAGCGGTCACCGGGACCTACGCGGCAGAGGAGTTGCCGACTCGGATGGCGAAAGTCCTGGCCGACGGCACGGGCGCTGCATGGGCTCAGGTCTGGCTGGCTGTCGACGACGACCTCGCCCTTGCGGCAACGTGGCCGCCGGATGCGACTCCAGGCTCCGGGGAGCAGCTTTCCGACCCACGGCTCGAGGCCGACGGGCGACGCTCGCTGTCGGTTCGTCAGGCCGGCCAGCTGCTCGGAGTGCTGGTGGTCCAGGAACGCAGTCACATCGCGCTCACCTCGGTCGAGGAACGGCTGTTCGCCGGCCTCGCCGACCAGGCGGGGCTGGTCCTGCGCGGCGCCCGCCTACGCGCTGAGCTGGGTCGTCGGCGCGACGAGCTGTCGGCCCGAGCCGACGAGCTCCGCCTGTCACGCCAGCGACTGGTCGACGCCCACGACGCCGAGCGGAGCCGGCTCGAGCGCGACATTCACGACGGAGCGCAGCAGCATCTGGTCGCACTCGCGGTCAACCTGCGACTGGCCCACACGCTGATGCAGCGATCGCCCGACCGCGCCGCCCCGATCCTGGCCGAGCAGGAGCAGGCTGCCGTCGACACCGTCGAGACGCTCGTCAGCCTGTCCCGCGGTATCTATCCGCGGCTGCTGAGCGACGCCGGTCTGGCGGCCGCTTTCGCCGCCGCGGCTTCCAGTAGCCCGCTGCTGGTCGAGGTAACGGGCGAGGGGATCGGCCGGTTCGCCGCCAACGTCGAGGCCGCGTTCTACTTCTGCGGCCTGGAGGCGCTGCAGAACGCCGCGAAGCATGCGCAGGCGACCACGGTGCAGATCGCGCTCGACGGCGGGCCTGACGCGCTGCGGCTCACGGTGGTCGACGACGGCGTCGGGTTCGACCTGACGACGATGCAGCCCGGCAGCGGCCTCGCCAACATGCGCGACCGGATCGAGGCCGTCGGCGGGGTGCTCTCTGTCGACACGGCGACGGGGTCGGGCACGCGGGTCGTTGCCGAGCTCCGGGTCGGGCGCGCTGCCGAGGTCGGTGTCTCATGACGCACGCCCGGCTCGCTTGGGCGCTCGCAGGAATCACGTTCTTTCTGGTTGCCGCCGACATCGTCGTCAGTGCGTCGTACGAGTCGCTCCTGTCGGAGCACGCGGTGGCCTTTCACGGCTTCCCGTTCGTCGAGGGCGCCGTCGCGGGCTGCTCGGCGATGGGCGCGATCATCGTCTCCCGCTATGACCGCCACCCGATCGGCTGGATTCTGTGCGTGATCGGCGTGGTCAGCTCGATCTCGCTGGTCGCGGAGGCATACAGCTTCTCGCAGCACGCCGGCAACGCGCCCGGATCAGACACGATGGGCAGCATCGCCGGCTGGACGTCGTCGGTGACAGGCGGACCCGTGTCGCTCGCCGGCATCGCGATCATGTTCCTGGTCGCCCCTGACGGTCACCTTCTCTCGCCACGCTGGCGGTACTGGGTCTGGACTGCCGTGATCGGCGGGAGCCTGTCCCTGGTCGGCTTGATGTTCACGTCGCCGACGACGTATGACCTCAACGACGCCGACCGACAGAGCCCGACCGCCGCTACCGTGATCTCGCTCGGATTCCTTCTGATCAGCTTCAGCCTGATCGCGTCGTTGGTCTCGATGATCAAACGGATGCGCCGAAGCCACGGCGAGCAGCGCCAGCAGCTCCGCCTGATGGCCATTTCGGTGGCGCTCGTCGCATTCGGGCTGCTCAACCTCGGAGTCGTCCAGTCGGTCAACGGTGGACACCAGAACTACGCTGCTGCATTGCCGCTGTTCGTGGCGTACTTCTGTCTGCCGCTCCTCTTCGCGGTCGCCGTCCTCCGCTACCGGATGTACGACATCGAGGTCATCATCAACCGCGCGTTCGTTCTCGCTTTAGCGACCGCGTTCGCGGCCGTCGGCTATGCCGGCCTGGTGGTCGGAGTCAGCCGGCGCGTCGACGCCGAGACCGAGACCGGCGGTTTCTGGCTCTCGCTCGGAGCCCTGGTGGTGGTGGCGTTGGCCTTCCAGCCGCTGCGGCGGAGCGTGGTGCGGTTGGCGAATCGGCTTGCGTATGGTCCGAGGGCGGCTCCGTACGAAGCTCTCGCCGACTTCAGCCGACGGCTGGCCGAGACGCCGACGCCCGAAGTCCTGCTCACCGGAGTCGCGGAAGCGGCCGGTCGCGCCGTCTCGGCGTCGCGGGCGAGCGCTGTCCTCGAGACCGGACCAGACTCGACCGTGTCAGCGCAGTGGCCGTCCGGAGGCGCGCACGACACCGACCCGATCGTCGTGCCCGTGCGCAACGAGGGAAGCGTCCTCGGCTCGATCGCGGTGAGCCTGCCGAGAGGGCGCGACATCCGCCCCGCCGAGGCGCGTCTGCTCGCAGACCTCGCAGATCAGGCGGCGCTCGCGTTCCGGAATGCTGCGATCGAGACCCAGCTGGCCGCCCACGTCGCCGAGCTCGACAGCACAACGCATCGGTTGGCAGAGTCACGAGCCAGGATCATCGAGGCCGACGACACTGCCCGGCGTGCGCTCGAGTCGGCGATCGCGCGCGACGTCCTGCCGCACCTGGTCGGGCTGCCCGAGCGGCTTCGCGTCGTCCGCGCGGCGGACGGAGGCGCGGCCGCGGTCGACGAGGTCGACAACCTTGTCACCGAGACGAACCTGTCGCTCGAGTCGCTGCGCGAGCTCACCCGGGGTGTGTTTCCGACCCAGCTCGCACGCTCGGGGATCGGGCCGGCGCTCCGAAGCCACCTCTCGCGAGCCGGTGGCGGCGCGTCCCTGACGATCGACGCGTCGGCCGCAGACCGACGCTTCTCGGCTCGTGCCGAGGCCGCTGTCTACTTCGTCGTCGTCGAAGCAGTGCGCTCCTGCGCGCCGCACGCCCGGATCGCGCTCGCCCTTGCCGACGACGAGCTTGTTCTTGATGTGGCGGGAGCCGGTCGCGACGACGTGGACCTGGCGGCGATCGTCGACCGGGTCGAGGCCGCGGGCGGATCGATCGGCGAGGACGCCGAGAGCCTGCTGGTCAGAATTCCGGTCGAGGCTCGCCAGATGCCTCAGCCTCAGGCGGCGCTGTGATGGTGACGGACGTGCCGGCTGACTCCGACCAAGCGGCCGACAGGCGGTCGGGTCCGAGGGCGGCCTTCGCAATGTAGGCGGCGGCGCCGCACCCGTGCGCCTCGAAGTCGTCCTCGTCGTAGGTCGACAACAGGAGCACGATCGGAGCCTCGGGTCTGCTCCGCAGCTGGCGGGTCGCCTCGACGCCGTCGATGCCGGGCAGGTTGACGTCCATCAAGACGAGGTCGGGGCGCAGTTCGTCGGCCGCCGTCAGCGACTCCTCGCCGCTCGTCGCCGACCCGACCACGACAAATCCGTCGGTCTCGTCGACAACGGCTGCCATGGCACGCCGGAAGGGCTCCTGGTCGTCGACGATCAGGACGCGCACGTCAGCCATGGTGGTGCCTCATGGCTCAATTCTCGCCGGTCCGACGCGGCTCCTGGAGGGGGCTGCCCGCCCGATCCGGGTGTGGTTGTCCCCACCCGGACCGCTCTCGCTCACCGCGGATTCACCGTTGGGGCGGGCCGCCGGTCGCGTCGAGGAACGCCAAGACCGCCATCACGCGTCTGTTGACGTCGGCCTCGTCGACGAGACCGAGCTTCTGAAACACCGAACCCACGTGCTTCTCGACGGCGCGCTCGCTCATGAACAGGGCCTTCGCGGTCGACGCGTTGTTGCGGCCGGTGGCCATCACCTGGAGCACCTCGCGCTCGCGGTCGGTGAGCCCGAGCAGCGGCGATGCGGCATCCTGCGACTTTCGCGCCATCAGTCCCTCGACGACCTTGGGGTCGAGCGCGGAGCCGCCGCGGGCGACATCATGCAGGGCTCGCACGAGCTCGTCGACCTGCGAGACCCGCTCCTTGAGCAGATAGCCAAGGCCCCCGACGCCGTCGGACAGCAAGTCGAACGCGTAGTCCTCCTCGACATACTGCGAGAGCACGACGACGCCCGTCTCCGGGTGCTCGGCTCGGATCTGCTTCGCCGCGTCGATGCCCTCGGTCGTGTGGGTGGGCGGCATCCGGATGTCGGTCAGCACGGCGTCGGGCTTGTGTTTGGCGACCGCCTTGAGCAGCGAGGCCGGGTCGGCCACGGACTCGAGCAGGTCGATCTCGTCGGCCTCGCCGAGCAGCGCGGACACCCCCTCACGCACGAGGTAGTTGTCGTCGGCGAAGACGACCCGGAGCGGCATGGCCCACACTCTAGTGACGGGGGCCGGCCGGTCAGTCAGTGTGGCTGCGGATCCGCGTCAGCTGCAGGCTGATCGGGATCGACACCAGGGCGACCGCGACGATGAGTCCACAGACGCCCGCAAGCCCGTCGCCCTGGCTGCCGGCGCGGCTCGACCAGGTGAGGAACAGCGTGCCGATCGTGGCCGCGCCCAGCGCGAGGCAGGTCTGCTGCATCGTGATGAGGATGCCGCTGCCGAGGCCCGCCTGCTGCGGCGGAACCTGCGAGAGGACGACTCCGAACAGCGGCATCATCACCAGTCCGCCTCCGGCGCCCGCGAGCGCCATCGGCGCTGCCAGCGAGAGCGGCGAGATGTCGGGCCAGCCGCGCAGAACCATGACGGCCATCAGGCCGTAGCCGACAGCCTGCAGCGCCCAGCCACGGGCGATGACGCTCGCGCCCCAGCGCCGCTGCACCGCGGGAAGGACGAACGACACGATCATGAAGGCGATCGCCATCGGCAGCAGCGTCAGGCCGCCGCGCAGCGGGCTCATCTGCGCCTCGCCCTGAGTCGCGAGGGCGAACGTGAACATGAATCCGCCGAAGGTCGTGAAGAACGCGATGCCGATGAGCATGCCGATGCGCATCGCCGGCAGGGCGAGCACCGACGGCGGTACGAGCGGCACTCGGCCGGACCGCTCCGTGCGGCGTTGATGGACGCTCAGGACGGCGAGGACCGGCACCGCCGAGGCGAGGACGATCCACGTCCACACCGGCCAGCCGAGCGGGCGGCCCTCGGTGAGGGGGAGGAGAAGCAGCAGCAGCGTGGTCGCGAGCATGCCCGCGCCCCACACGTCGATCGGGAGGCGGACGTCGGCGCGCGTCTCGGGGATGGCCCGATGCGCGGCGAGGAACGCGGCTGCGCCGATGGGGACGTTGATGAGGAAAACTGCGCGCCAGTCGAGGCCGAAGACATTGGCCGACACGAGCGCGCCGCCGACGATCTGCCCCGCGGCTGCGGCCACGCCCCCGGCGGCTCCGAACATTCCGATCGCCCGCATCCGGCTCTCGCCGACCAGCGTCGCCGAGATCGTCGCCAGCACCTGAGGCGTCATGAGCGCTGCCGACGCGCCCTGGCCGACGCGGAACGCCAGCAGCGTCTGCACGTCGTGGGCCAACCCGCATAGGAGCGAGAAGGCGGTGAACGACGCGATGCCCGTCAGGAACAGTCGACGGCGGCCGAATGCGTCGCCGAGGCGGCCTCCGACGACGACGAGGGCCGCGTTGGCGATGCCGTAGCTGCCGACTACGAGTTGCAGGGCAGCGGGCGAGGCGTCGAGGTCGCTGCCGATCGCCGGAAGGGCCACGTTGATGACGAAGAACGACATGATCGGCAGGAATGCGCCGGTGATGAGCGTGAAGAGGCCGATGCCCGTGAGGTCGGCCAGCGGTGCGGCGGACACCCCGGGTGCTGGGCGACTCGTGTCGACCGCCACCGGGACGGTCGTGGAGACGTCGGAAGACATGCTCATGGCAACAAACCTGCCGACGAGATCATCCCGTTAGTCGGAGCGTGCTTATCCTGGTACTGAGAGTACTGGGCACCAGCCTTGGCCGATGGCTTGGCGGGGAAGAGGATGGGCAACATGAGCAGCGTCGCAGGCGTCGCCGACACCGATGAGTCGGGTTTCTCGACGGGCGAGCCTGCGCCCGCTTCCCGTCGCTCGGAGCTCTCTGCGTTTCTCAGATCGCGTCGGGCGCGGCTCAAGCCGCACGACGTCGGACTTCCGGCGGGCGGCCGTCGGCGGACTCCTGGCCTGCGACGCGAGGAGGTCGCTCAGCTCGCCGGCGTCGGGGTGACGTGGTACACGTGGCTCGAGCAGGGCCGCGACATCAAGGTCTCCGCACAGGTGGTCGACGCGATCGCCCGCACCCTTCGCCTCGACCGGCACGAGTGGTCGCATCTGTCGACGTTGGCCGGCATCGCGGTCAGCCCCGCGCTCGAGCAGTGCGCGGCGATGACCCCGGGTCAGCGCGATGTGCTGCGACAGATGGAGCCGTACCCCGCCGCCGTCATGAACGACCGCTTCGATCTGCTTGCATACAACGACGCGTACCGCGCGGTGATGATTGACCTCGACGCGCTGCCCGTCGATGAGCGCAACGTCCTCTGGCTCGCGTTCACCTCCGACGAATGGCGGTCGTGCGTCGGCGATCTCGACGAGCAGTGCGCGCGGCTGGTCGCCAGCTTCCGCGGCGCCATGGCCAACCACCTCGACGAGCCCGCTTGGCAGGATCTGCTGGCCCGCCTGCAGTCGCGATCGCCGCACTTCGCCCAGCTCTGGGAGCGCCATGACGTTGCCCCTCCCGGGCAGCGGACCAAGCTCGTCTCGAGCCCGCGGCTCGGACTGCTGCGCCTTCAGTCGACGAGTTTCTGGGTGACGCAGCAGGGCGCAGTGCGCATGGTCGTCTACACGCCGCTGGACGACGCCACCCGAGAAGCTTTGACCGCAGGCGCCGACGCACGGAGACATCGCTCTTTGTGATCGCTTGGTTACAGGTTCGGCGACCTCAGTCGCACCGGCGGTTTCGCCATGTCGCGGTGCGGCTCGCCCTCGGCGCGCGCCGCTAGAGTGACCGCGTGGCGACACCGACCCTCGCCGATGTGGTGGCGGCCCTCGAGCGGGTTTACCCGCCCGCCTGGGCTGACGAGGGCGACCCTGTCGGGCTCGTGGTCGGCGACCTCGCAGCCGATGTGCATGACGTGATGTTCGCCGTCGACCCGGTGATGGCGGTCGCACAGGAGGCGATCGACACCAAGGTCGACGCGCTGATCGTCCACCATCCGCTGTTCTACAAGCCGGTCAGCGCCATGCCCGCGCACACGCCGAAGGGTCGAGTGCTGCACGAGCTGGCGCGCCACGGCATCGCCCTCTATGTGGCGCACACCAACGCCGACTCGCCCGTGCGCGGCGTGTCCGAGTCACTCGCATTCGCGCTCGGACTCGACGAGGTCCGACCGCTCGTCCCGCATCGCAGCGAGCCGCTCGACAAGGTCGTCACGTTCGTGCCGGCGGGTCGAGTGCAGCGAATGGTCGACGCCATGGCCAGCGCCGGGGCCGGCGCGCTCGGCGACTACGACCGATGCGCGTTCCTCATCGACGGCGAGGGAACCTTCCGACCCGGCCCGACCTCCAACCCGGCGATCGGCACCCGCGGCAAGGTCGAGGTCGTCGCCGAGACGCGGATCGAGATGGTCCTGCCGCGAGCCGCGCGCGACGCCGTGGTCGACGCGCTCCGACGGGCGCACCCGTACGAAGAGCCGGCGTTCGACGTCATCGAGCTCGCCGGATGGAGTTCCGACCGTGGCGCGGGCCGGCTCGGCCTGCTGAGGCAGCCGCGGACGCTTCGCGATTTTGCGGACGACGTCGCGCACGCCCTGCCGAGGACAGCCATCGGGCCGCGCGTCGCGGGCGACCTTGATCGAATCGTGTCAGTCGTCGCCGTCGCCGGGGGCGCGGGCGACTTCCTGCTCGACGACGTCCGCGCGAGCGGCGCCGACGTGTTCGTGACCTCCGATCTGCGCCACCATCCCGCCTCGGAGTTCCGGGAGCACCCCGGGGCGCCTGGTTTGGTCGACGTGCCACACTGGGCCGCGGAATGGACTTGGCTCCCGGTTGCACAGGACGCCCTCACGGCCGTCCTCGACCAGCGCGGGCTCGCGGTGAAGAGCGAGGTATCTCGAATCTGCACCGATCCGTGGAACTACCGGGCGGCCGGCGCCGACGAACGCCCGCGAGGAGCACACGCTGAAAGCTGATCACAGCGCCCAACTGAGACTGCTCGATCTGCAAGAAGTCGACTCCACCCTCGATCAGCTGTCGCATCGCCTTGCCCACCTTCCCGAGCAGGCGGCGCTTGCCGTGCTGGGGGAGCGGCGGACCGACCTGTCTGCGCGCCACGGGCACACGCAGACCGAGGTCGAAGACCTCTCTCGCGAGCAGCGCAAGGCCGATGCCGACGTCGAGCAGGTCAAGTCGCGTCGGACTCGCGACCGCGAGCGGGTCGAGGGCGGCCTCGTGAGCGATCCGAAGCAGTTGCAGGCGATCCAGCACGAGATCGAGACGCTCGACCGGCGCATCAGCGACCTCGAGGACGAGGAGCTCGCCGTGATGGAGCGGCTCGAGGAGGCGCAGGGCAACCTCGACCGACTCGTAGCCGAGTTGGCCGCGGTCGAGTCAGAGGGCGGCGACGCGCTGAAGGCTCGCGACGCGGCCACGGCCGACATCTCGAGCCGCGAAGAGGACGCGCGGGCCGAGCGCGGGCTCATCGCCGCCGATATCCCGGGCGATCTGCTCGCCTTGTACGAGCGGCTGCGCGGACAACTCGGGGGCGTCGGCGTCGGCGCGCTTCGGCACGGTCGATGCGGTGGCTGCCAGCTCGCCGTCGGCTCCGCCGACCTGGCCCGGATCGGTGCGGCGCCCGACGACGAGGTCATTCGGTGCGAGGAGTGCGACCGGATCCTGGTGCGGACCGCCGAGTCCGGTGTGTGATCGCCGGTGAGCGGCGCGTCGATTCCTAGCCGGGTGATCATCGAGGCCGACGGCGGTGCGCGCGGCAATCCCGGGCCGGCCGGCTACGGGGCCCTGCTGCGCGACGCCGACACGGGCGAGGTGATTGCCGACGCTGCCGAGTACATCGGCGTGGCATCCAACAACGTGGCCGAATACAGCGGCCTCATCGCCGGGCTCGAGCTCTATCGCGAGCACACGCCCGACGCCGACCTCGAAGTGCGGATGGACTCCAAGCTCGTCGTCGAGCAGATGTCGGGCCGATGGAAGATCAAGCACGCGAACATGCGTCCGCTCGCGCTGCGGGCCAAGCAGCTGGCGCCGCCGATGACAGCGTGGACGTGGGTGCCTCGCGAGCAGAACAAGTCCGCCGACGCCTTGGCGAACCTCGCGATGGACGCCGCCGCCGGCCGACAGGCCGACGACCCGACGCCGGATGCCCTCGAGGCGGCCGAGGAGGTCGAGGTCGCCGAGCAGCGTCCTGTCACGCCGCTGATCGGCTGGGCCACCGAGCACGGCGAGCCGACCGTCATCGTCTTCGTGCGGCATGGCGTGACAGTGCACACCGTCGACCGCCGATTCTCAGGCCCGGGCGGCGACGACCCCGGCCTCACCGACGAGGGGTGGGAGCAAGCCCGCCGTGCCGGCCGCGCAATCGCGGCCGACGGCGACTTCACGACCGTGATCGCGTCGCCGCTTCGCCGCACCCGCGAGACCGCCTCGGCGGTGGGCGACGCCCTCGGGCTGCCGGTCGAGATCGACGACGGCTTTCGCGAGGCGTCGTTCGGCGAGTGGGACGGCTACACCGTCGACGAGGTCCGTGATCGCTGGCCGACGGAGTTCCGAGACTGGACCGAGGCATTCTTCGACGTCGCGCCGCCCGGCGGCGAGTCGCTGTCGGCCGTACGCCTGCGGGTCGAGAAGGCTCTTCTCGCGGTCGTCGCGGCGCATCCCGGCGAGAAGATCGTCGTGGTCAGCCACGTCAACCCGATCAAGTTCGCGGTCCGCTACTGCCTCGACGTCCCCGCCGAGGCCGTCAACCGAATGCTGCTGGCACCCGCCTCGATCACGACGTTGGCGTTCTACGAGACGGGCGCAACGGCGATGCGGCAGTTCTCCGCCGTTCCGTAGCCGAGAACCCAAAGTGGCTCCACTTTGGGAGCTCTGCGAGCCCCAAACTGGAACCACTTTGGGATAAAGGAGCGGGATGTCAGGCGGCGACGTCTGCTGGCTGAGCTGCTGGCTGAGCCGCCGGCTCGAGAGCCAGCTCGAGCACCTCGGCCACGTCGCTCACCAGGTGCACCTGGAGCTCGTCGAGAACCTCGCTCGGCACATCGTCGAGGTCGGGGCCGTTGCGCTCCGGCAGGATCACGTGCTTCAAGCCCGCGCGATGTGCCGCCAGCAGCTTCTGCTTGACGCCGCCGATCGGCAGTACCCGCCCGGTCAGCGAGACCTCGCCGGTCATGCCGACGTCGGCGCGCACCAGGCGCCCCGTGAGCAGCGACGCGAGCGCCGTCGTCATCGTGACACCGGCCGAGGGGCCGTCCTTCGGCACGGCGCCCGCAGGGAAGTGCACGTGGACGCGGTGGTCGGACAGCGACCCGATCGGCACGCCAAGCCGGTCGCCGTTCGCGCGTAGGTAGCCCATCGCGATCTGCGCGGACTCCTTCATCACGTCGCCAAGCTGGCCGGTGAGCGTCATGCCCGCGTCGCCGTCCATGGTCGCGACCTCGACGAAGAGCACGTCTCCACCGGCTCCGGTCACCGCGAGCCCGGTCGCCACGCCCGGCACCGCCGTGCGCTCGGCCGACTCGGGCGTGAACCGCGGGCGTCCGAGATACGTCGTGACGTCGCTGGCACCCACGTGGATCGGCGCCGCCGACTCGTCGGCAGCAAGTTTCGTCGCGACCTTGCGGAGCACTCGCGCAAGCGCGCGCTCCAACTGCCGAACGCCCGCCTCGCGGGTGTGCTCGGCAGCGATCACTCGAAGGGCGTCGTCGTCGATGACCACCTCGTCGACGGTGAGTCCGGTCCGCTCGAGCTGCCGCGACAGCAGGTGGTCGCGCGCGATGGCGACCTTCTCGTCCTCGGTGTAGCCGTCGAGCCGCACCGTCTCCATCCGGTCGAACAGCGCGTCCGGGATCGCCTCGGCGACGTTCGCCGTCGCGAGGAACACGACGTCGGACAGGTCGAGGTCGAGCTCGAGGTAGTGGTCGCGGAACGTATGGTTTTGCGCCGGGTCCAGCACCTCCAAGAGGGCCGCCGCCGGGTCGCCTCGATAGTCGGATCCGACCTTGTCGATCTCGTCGAGCAGGATGACCGGGTTCATCGACCCGGACTCCTTGATCGCCCGGACGATCCGGCCGGGCAGCGCGCCGACGTACGTCCGTCGGTGGCCACGGATCTCCGCCTCGTCGCGCACGCCGCCGAGCGCGACGCGGACGAAGTTGCGTCCGAGTGCGCGGGCGACGGACTCGCCGAGCGACGTCTTGCCGACTCCGGGCGGGCCGACGAGCGCCAAGACCGCCCCCGATCCTCTGCCGCCGACGACCTCGAGGCCGCGCGACGCGCGGCGGGCCCGAACCGCGAGGTACTCGACGATCCGGTCCTTGACGTCGTCGAGCCCGGTGTGGTCGGCGTCGAGGACGCCGCGTGCAGCGGTCACGTCGGTGGTGTCATCGGTCCGCGTGTTCCACGGCAAATCGAGGACGGTGTCGAGCCAGGTGCGGATCCAGCTGACCTCTGGCGAGGCGTCCGACATCTGCTCGAGCCGGTCGGCTTCGCGCAGCGCCGCTTCGCGAACGGCCTCCGGCAGGTCTGCCGCCTCGATGCGCGACCGGTAGTCGTCGCCGTCCTCGTCGGAATCCTCGCCGAGCTCCTTGCGGATGGCCGCGAGCTGCTGGCGCAGCAGGTACTCGCGCTGCGTCTTGTCCATGCCCTCGCGCACGTCGTCGCGGATCTTCTCGGCGACCTCGAGCTCGGCGAGGTGGGCGCGACCCAGCTCGACGAGCCGCTCGAGCCGCTGCTCGACGTCGAGGGTTTCGAGCAGCTCGACCTTGTCGGCGAGGTCGATCCACGATGCGTAACCGGCGGCGTCGGCGATCTCGCTCGGCTCGGTCATCCGCTGGACGGCGTCGAGCACCTGCCACGCGGTGCGATGCTGGAGGATCGACGTGATGATCTGCTTGACGTCGGCGGCGAGCTCGCGAGCGCGCTCGCTCGGCTCAGGCTCGTCGATCGGCTCGGCCTCGACCCACAGCGCCGCGCCGGGACCGGACACGCCCGTGCCGATGCGGGCCCGCTGGACGCCGCGCAGAACCATGGCGGCTTCGCCGCTCGGGGCGCGCCCGATCTGGGCGACCTCAGCGACGACGCCCACGGAGCCGGTCGAGCCGTCGATGCGGGGAACGAGAAGGAGGTGGAGGGTTCGGTCGGAGTCGGTCCGGCCAGCGCGGGCCGCGTCGAGCGCGCCCTGCGCCTGATCGGTGATCTCGAGGGGGACGACCATGTCGGGGAGGACCACGAGATCGTCGAGGAAGAGCACCGGGAAGGTCTGCTTTGCCATGCTCACGTCAACGTGATTACCCGCTTACAACATTCCCGCGGCGAGGGTCACCTCTCCCAAAGTGGAGCCACTTTGGGGACGGACCGCCCCCTAAAGTGGAGCCACTTTGGGGACCGGACCGCCACCTAAAGTGGAGCCACTTTGGGGGACGTCAGAGATCGGCGACGATCACGTCGTAGGACGCGGCGCCGGGCTTCGCGCCGGGGGTCGGCTCGACCTGCCAGCCGAGCCGGCTCAGGAGGTCGGCAAACCCGTCTGGTCGGGTCGGGGTCGACCCGTCTTCGAGGACGTCACGGACAATTCGCCCCTTTGTCGCCTTGTTGAAGTGGCTGACCACGCTGCGCTTGCCGTCGGTCTCCTGCAGCACGCGGATGGCGACGACGCGTCGCGCCTGGTCGCGCGTCGGCCGCCAGAACCCGGCGTACGTGCCCGATCGGAGGTCGACGACGAGCCGTCGCTCGGCCTCCGGGCCGAGGACTTCGGCAAGTGCACGACGCCACACCGCCGAGACCGTGCCGAGCCCCGGGAGCGACACCGACCCGGACAGCCGGTAGGGAGTGATTCGGTCGCCGGGTCGGACGACGCCGTAGAGCGAACTCGTGATGAGCAGCCGTGACGAGGCGCGGCGCTTGGCCGCGGGGCTCAACGAGTCGAGTCCCAGGGCCTCGTAGAGAACGCCGCTGTAGACCCGCGCCGCGGGTGCTGTCGGGCTCGTCGCGAGCGTCGCGTTGCGGGCGATTTCGCCCAGGAGCCCGTCGGGCAGACCGAGGACTCGCTGTGCCTTCTCGGCGTCGTCGGCGCACAGCGTCGTGAGCGCGTCGAGCACCTCGCGCCGTGCACCGCGGAGCTGCGCGAAGCTGAGCGCGTCGAGGTCGAGCCGACGTCCGCGGCTCGGCGTCCGCTTGCCCTCGGAAGGCGGGAGCAGGATGAGCACGCGCGCAGCCTAGTGTCGCCGTTAGTGTTGGCCCAGATCGGGGGACAGCGCGGGGACAGAGCGTGCTTGCGTGGCGGAAAGGGGCAGATCACGTGGCAGCGCGATGCGTCCGAGTGCGTGTGCCCGAGGCCCCGGACCAGGCAGCCGAGCTCACGGCCCGACTCGAGGCCGGCATCCACGCGATCGAGGCCGAGCTCGAGGTTCCAACGTCGTTCCCGCCCGACGTTCTCGCCGCAGCCGCCGAGGCTGCTGCCAACCCGACTCTTCCCGACCTCGACCGCACCGACCTGCCCCTGGTGACCCTCGACCCCGCGGGCTCGCGAGACCTCGATCAGGCCCTCCATATCGAACGGCTCGGGACCGGGTTCCGGGTGTTCTACGCCATCGCCGACTTCGCGGCAGTCGTCGTGCCGGACGGTCCGATCGACGTCGAGGCCCGCAAGCGCGGGCAGACGCTGTACGCCCCCGACCACCGGGTGGCGCTGCACCCCGAGACGCTGTCCGAGGGGGCGGCCAGTCTGCTGCCCGGCGAGCTGCGACCGGCCCTGCTCTGGACCGTCGACCTCGACGACTCCGGCGAGGGACTTCGCGTCGACGTCGTCCGCGCACGGGTCCGCAGCCAGCGGCAGTACGACTACGAGGGTGCCCAGGCAGAGCTGGACAGCGGCGACGCGCCCGAGGTGTTGGGCCTCCTGCGCCAGGTGGGTTTGCTCCGACAGCGCCGCGAGCGCGAGCGCGGGGGAGTGAGTCTGCAGCTGCCCGAGCAGGAGGTCGTGGTCACGCCCGACGGCTGGTCGCTCGAGTACCGCAAGGTCCGCCCGATCGAGGAGTGGAACGCGCAGATCTCGCTGCTCACCGGCATGGGAGCCGCCGAGCTGATGCTGTACGGCGAGGAGGGCATCGTCCGCACTCTGCCTCCGGCGCCCGACTGGGCGCTGGCCCGGCTGCGTCGGACGGCGGCCGCTCTGCACATCCAGTGGCACCCCGATATCGACTATCCCGACTTCGTTCGCTCGCTCGACCCCAACACTCCACGCGATGCGGCAATGCTGCAGTCCTGCGCGTCGCTGCTGCGCGGCGCGGGCTACGTGGCCTTCGACGGGGGAGTGCCCGAGCACATCGAGCATGCGGCGATCGCCAACGAGTACGCGCACGTCACGGCGCCGCTGCGACGGCTCGCCGACCGCTACGCCGGCGAGATCGCGGTGGCGCTGTGCGCCGGTGACGAGCTTCCGAACTGGGTCCGGGCCCAGCTCACGGGCCTGCCGAAGATCATGCAGCGGTCCGACGGTCTGGCCCGGCACTATGAGAAATCCGTGCTCGACATGGTCGAGGCCGGTCTGCTCGGGGGCCGCGTCGGCGAGACATTCGAGGGCGTGATCGTCGACCGCGACGACGACGACAAGCAGAAGGGTCGCGTGATGATCCGCGAGCCTGCCGTCGAGGCCACTGTCACCGGGGGCCGGAAGCTGCCGCTCGGCGACGAGATCTCGGTCCGGCTGGTCAATGCCGACCTCGACGCTCGTCAGGTCGCGTTCGAGCTTGTCTGATCTGCGCGTCGCACGACCGAGGTCGTGGGACCGACTCGCACTGATGTTCTAGTACCAACGCCGGATGGAAACTCCGACCTCTCGCTTGGCTAGATAGAGGGGTCGGTCCACGCACCCCCGCGAGGGTCCCGACCTCGGACAAGGAGACCCCCAGTGAAACTCGTCAAGAAGGAGACCCTGGCTGCGCTGGCCGTCGTCGGCGTGGTCGGCGGCTTCGCCCTCGCGGCCCCGACGATGGCATCGGCAAGCGACACGTCGAGCCGGCACGGCAGTCACGCCGAGCCCGGCGACGACCATGGCAGGCATCACGGCGGACGCCACCACGGCGAGGCTGAGCCGGGCGACGACCGCGGCGGACGCCACCACGACGAGGCCGAGCCGGGCGAAGACCACGGTCGGCACCACGGCGGACGCCACCACCACGGCGAGGTTGAGCCGGGCGACGACCACGGGCACCACGGCAGCGACGACTGACCGCTGTCACACGAGTTCGGCACAAGAGTTCGGTCGCACCCGCGCAGACCCACGAGAGCGAGAGGCGCGCACAGCATCCCCCGGCTGTGCGCGCCTCACGTGCGTCTGCGGGTCAGCCGTCGCTCGACCGTGAGAAGCAGCGCTCGAACGACGCGCTGGCCCCGGTCGTGAGGGTGACCGGAGCGTGCACCAGCGGAACGCAGGCGTCCTTGGTCAGCTCGCGGACATTCGTTCCGTCGTCGAATCCGTTGTCGTGGCAGCTGCTGTAGAAGACGTACATCGTGTCGACTTCCGCGCCGCTGGCGAGCCGCAACTGGAGGGCGTCGTCGCCCGGATCGTCGGGCCCGCAGTCGTTGGGTCGGTCGGGGCCGCCGCCGATGGGCGCCGCCTGCAGCGCGTGGAGCTCGGTCATCGCGTCGTCGCCCGTCAGCTCGTACACGCCGAGTAGCCCCGGCTCCGACGGCGTGAGCTCGTACGAGCAGACGGTGATCGAGTCGACGCTCGTCAGCTCAGCGACGTCGAACGCCGGGTCGGGACTCGGGAAGGCCGAGTCCTGAAGGGGGCTGTGCGGTGCACAGCCGCTCGAGTCATCGTCGACAACGGTGGCCGAGGAGAGGATGCGGTCGACTTCGGCGCGGTTCTCTCCGACAGCCTTCACGAGCACATGTCCAACCGGCTGCTTAACGATCCACCAGCCGTTGAGCCGGCTGACGCTAGCGGTGTCTGGAGCCCCGAGCGCGGTCAGCCGCACGTGCGGGACCCAACGTTCGGTCGGAGGCTCGTCGCTCATGCCTGGCTTGCCATTCGTGCTCGGGCAGCCGATCCCGAACACGAACTCGCCCGCGGTCAGATCGATGTACGGCTCATCAGGCAGCCACTTGCCGTTGTCGACGCACCAGTCGCTCCGCGGCTCGCTGGCGTAGTCCCACGAGTCGGGGACCTCGATGCGGACGTCGCGGTAGAAGTCCCAGCGCCATCCGTCGTCGGGCGCGGGTTGAAGGGAGATCGCCTGCGAGCGGTTCCCGCTGTCGCCCGAGCTGAGGCCGACGCCGATCGCGATGCCGCAGGCGACGACGGCGACTGCGAGAGCAGCGCCGGCGATCCGCAGTCGCGAGCGCCGACGGACGGCGCCCTCGGACCGTTGCTCAGTCGGGTCGAATGCCCCGTCCCCCTTCATCGCTGGCCTCCTCCCATCGACCCCGTCCCGGCGCCCTTCGGTGGGTTTCTGTCCCGAGCCAGCCCATCAGAGCTGTGTTGCGGTTCGGACGTCTCCCGCTAACGGTTTGGCTCCGCTATCGGCGTGCCCGTAGCCTTCGAGGGCGGGTGAGCCGACCGGGCGGCCGCGGTTGCGCGGCTTGCCGCGCAGTCGAGGAAGGTCCGGACTCCTCAGGGCACGGTGGTGGGTAACGCCCACCCGAGGTGACTCGCGGGAAAGTGCCACAGAGACAGACCGCCAGCGGCCCCAGCCAGCAATGGCCGGGGTGCGGGTAAGGGTGAAACGGTGGTGTAAGAGACCACCAGCGCCTCGGGTGACCGAGGCGGCTGGGTAAACCCCACCCGGAGCAAGACCAAGAGGGCGCGCGGCTTCGGCCGAGCGCCTGCGCAGGCAGAGCCGCTCTAGTTCGCTAGAACGGCGAGAGGGCTGCCCGCCCGAGCCTGCGGGTAGGTCGCACGAGCACACCGGCAACGGTGTGCCGAGATGGATGGCTGCTCAGGACCGGTTTCGCAAGGGCCGGTCCCCAACAGAATCCGGCCTATGAGTCGGCTCACCCGCACCCCACGACTATGCAGGTTTATAACCACAGGCACGCGAGCAGGGATCTACTGCGCCTGTCCGCGCGTGGCCTTGCGCTTGGTCTCGGTGAGTGCCGCGCGCGGCGC